>PIVU01000013.1 GCA_003354025.1 Nitrospirota bacterium | reverse complement strand
TCTCTCAACTCATCAATATACCGCTTAAGAGTTTCTGCGATTGAATCAGCAGTTTCCTGAATGTGGCGATGGGCACCGCCGAGGGGTTCGGGGATTATTTCGTCGATGACTCCAAGATCTTTAAGGTCACTGGAAGTCATCTTGAGAGCTTCCGATGCTTTGGCATATTCAATGGGGCCCACGGTGTCACTGTTTTTCTTCCATAATATTGCAGCGCATCCTTCAGGGGAGATGACTGAATAAACTGAATGCTCCATCATAAGTACCCTGTCTCCGGCAGCTAATGCCAGCGCCCCGCCGCTTCCGCCTTCACCTATTACCAAACAAATAATCGGTGTTTTGAGCATAAACATTTCCTGGAGATTGGTTGCGATGGCTTCTGACTGTCCTCTTTCTTCAGCGCCTACTCCGGGGTAAGCGCCCGGTGTGTCAATAAGTGTAATAACAGGCATTCCGTATCTCTCTGCCAGCTTCATTATCCTGAGGGCCTTGCGGTATCCTTCGGGGTGGGGCTGACCGAAATTCCTTTCAATCCTCTCCTTTGTTGTCCTGCCTTTCTGGTGGCCTATTACTGCTACAGGGATGTTCTGGAATTTTGCGAAGCCTGCAACAATTGCGGTATCATCGGCAAATTTTCTGTCTCCATGGAGTTCAACAAAATCCTCCATGAGCATGTCAATGTAATCAAGAGTGTATGGCCGCTGGGGATGGCGCGCGATCAGTGTCTTCTGCCAGGGTGTTATTTTTGAGAAGATGTTTGCTCTTAGATCACGGGCCTTTTTCTCAAGTTTATTAATTTCTGTTGTAATATTCATGTCCTTGCCGTCGGCAAGGCGCTTAAGTTCTTCTATTTTACTTTCCAGCTCTGCTACGGGTTTTTCAAAATCGAGATAGTATTGCATTGATGCTCCATTAATCTAAAAACTCAAAGTATATAATATTGGTCTCTATTATAAACTTTTACAGCCATTTGGACAAATTGCGGACGGAACATTCCAGGATTCAGTTTTGGAAGGGGAATTATGGTAAGAGACCTGCTATGAAACGCAATCCTTAACTGCCTCGTTAATTTCGGTAAACTGAAAGGAGAAATCTTTTCTGAGGAGCCTTTCCGGTACAACATTCTGGCCGCTTGCAAGCACCTTTGCGCCTTCGCCAAATTGCAGTTTTAAAACAAAGTTTGGGATTTTCATCAGAGTAGGTCTGCCTAGTGCTTTACCCATGGCCTCAGTAAGCCCTTTATTGGTTGTAGGATTAGGAGCTGTAAGGTTATATATACCGCTATAGGAATCGTCCTGGATAGCTGCTTCATATGCTTTGAGCAGATCTTTAATATGTATCCACGAGAAATCCTGGGACCCGTCACCAACTGTTCCTCCCATTCCCATTTTAAAAGGTGTAATCATTTGCTTCAGCGCCCCTCCGTTTTTCCCAAGCACAATGCCGAAACGGAAGATAATGGTCCTAATGCCTGACTCTTCCGCCTTTAAAGCCTCACTCTCCCAGTCTTTGGTGAGATGCCCGAGAAAGTCATCGGCATGAACATGATTATATTCTGTATGTACGCCTTCCGAAGCATAGTACCCTACTGCGGAAGTAGAGATGAAGAGGGCCGGTTTTTTCCTGTTTAGTGAGCAGGCTGCTATGAGTTTTTTTGTTACATCGATTCTGCTGCTATACATTGTTTTCTTATATGCCTCGGTCCAGCGGCTTATAACAGGAGCACCGGCAAGGTTTATTATAATGTCCGCCCCCTCTATCTTTTCGGCAAGTTCTTGAGGATCCGACTTGAAGGCATCTCTGCCGAGAGGAACAATATCCCAGCCATGTTTACGAAAGGCTTCGCTTAGATAAGTCCCGACAAAACCGGAAGCTCCGCTCATTGCGATTTTATGAATTACTTTCCTGCTCATCAGTTCTTCCTAATAATGTAATATTTTATCATGTTTATCTGGTAAAATTACGGATCTATATAGAGGGAGGTTGGCAGATGAATCTTGCAGTGCCGGTAATTGGAATTTTACGTGGAGTGAAATCAGGTTTTTTCGGGAGCCTCATGGAAGCTTCATTTGCTTCAGGATTGCAGGCAATTGAGGTAACCATGAATACGAAAGATGCCCTTCAGATAGTTTCATCCAATCTGTCATCTGTGCCTCAGGGGAAACTGCTGGGCATGGGTACTGTTCGAAACATTTCTGAAGCTGAAGCAGCTGTGGATGCTGGCGCAATGTTTCTGGTTACGCCTAATACGGACAGGGCAGTTATAGAATTTGCTACTTCACATTCTATACCTGTGATTGCAGGGGCATTTACGCCTACCGAAGTATACACTGCATGGTCGGCAGGGGCTGATATGATAAAGGTCTTTCCATGTTCAGCTTTCGGCCCTCAGTATATACGTGAACTCAGGGGGCCCTTTGATCAGATACCTCTTGCTGCGGTTGGCGGTGTGACCCGGGAAAATGTCGGAGAGTATTTTGCTGCAGGTGCGGCAGCTGTCGGGGCCAGCACATCTCTATTCGGGAGGGAAGCCATGGACAAAAGAAATTTAGATAAAATTGCACAAAATGTTAATAAGTTTATTACCCTTTGCCCCGGAATGAAGAAATGAATTATAATATCCACTTAAATAATAAATTCCAGATACGAATATAAGGAGAAAACAATGTATAGACCGGAAATTAAAGTTATAGACTGCTCCGTGCGTGACGGAGGATTAATGAATAAGTGGCAGTTTGACGATGCATTTGTGACTAAGGTATACAATGCGCTGACAGAAGCTGGTGTGGATTATATGGAGATTGGATATCTAAGTTCGGAGTCGGCCTTTTCACGGGATGAAGTAGGTCCCTGGAAATTTTGTGCTGAAGCGGACATAAAAAGAATTATCGGCGACGGTGAAAAGAAGATTAAACTTTCTGCAATGGCTGACATAGGCCGTATTGATTATGAAGACATCCCTTTGAAGGAAAATAGTTCTCTGGACATGATCCGCGTTGCCTGCTATGCACATCAGGTGGACAAGGCGATCGATCTGGCACATCATTGCATGGATAAGGGATATGAGACCACCATCAACCTCATGGCAGTATCAACCGTTGGACTGAGGGAACTGGATGAGGCCCTTGATGATCTATCCAAATGCAGGGTGCCTATTATTTATGTTGTAGACAGTTTTGGTTCTTTTTATTCAGAGGACATTGAACTGCTCGCAAAAAAATACATGGATCGTCTTCCCGGCAAAACTATTGGAATACATTGCCACAACAATCAGCAGCTGGCATTTGCCAATACAATATCTGCAATTATTTCCGGTATCAATTATCTGGATGCCAGTTTGTATGGTATTGGAAGGGGAGCAGGGAATACTCCGCTGGAGCTTCTTATCTCGTTCCTGAAAAATCCGAAGTTCAAGGTCCGCCCCCTTATTGAAGCAATAGAGGAGGAGATTCTACCCTGGACAGAAAAAATCGACTGGGGATATTACATTCCGTACATGATCACGGGCACATTGAACCAGCACCCGCGTACTGCCATGGCGCACATGGAGTCCGATGATAAAAATAAGGTGACCCAGTTCTATGATCAGACTACCAGTATACTGACTTAGGTCCAGTATATATGTATTGAGGGACTCGTGTTTTACAGTGATTGAATGTAAAGAGGGCAGGGAACGGATATTGTGAAATTATTTAAAATTATCATAGCTGCTGCAGTCGTTGTTACTGCCGGTGTGTTAGTATGGCACCTTATGTGGATGCAGGAAATGGACAGCAGGCATGATGCAAAGCAGATGATTAAGGAGGCACAGCAGCTAGGGGACAAAAGGGATGAGTCTGCCCCGGCTGTTTCTGCAGGCAGGATAAGGTCTGAAACTTCTTACAAAGAAAAAAATGATCAGGTCATGCCTGATGTCTCTGAAAAGAAAAAGGTTGAACAGCCTCCGCAGAAAAGCATGGAAGAGGTGAGGGCAGCAGTGGAATCCCTGACGGAGTCGAAAACTGAAAAGGAGCCTTCAGGAATAACTCAGGCAGAAGAAGAGATTGATTATAATGAACCTGTTGAGAATACTGACATTCCGGACAAAGAGGCAACAAATTTAAAAACTGATCCTGATTCGCCCCTTATGATAACTATTAAGGGTACTCCCCTGTCTAAATCTAAGCGTAAGTCCATTTCAAAAGTCATTCATAAATCCAGTACAATAAAGAAAACAGTCCGTAATAATCCTGCACCCCCTAATAATCCTGTACCTGTCACAAATCATCCGACCAGCACCTCTCCTTGATGTTTATACATTAAATATTAACTATACTTGCCAGTTCTGGCACATATGCGTGTCAGATAAGTGTGCACTTTCCAGTGAAGCTGAAATCGAATTTATTTAAATTCAAATAGTTGTTCTATGGCACAATACTTGCAAACATGCGCAATAATACGGTTTGGTATAATAACTGTTAGTTTCGGAGAGAAAAGGATTGATTATGGGCACAAAAATATATCCATCATACGCAAATCCCGATGGAAGAAGTAAATCGCCGTGGTTCAGGATTCAGGGTAAAAGGCTGTATCCTGCATACGGGCATCCTCAGAAAATGAACAGTGCGCCCTGGTTTAAAATACTGGGGGCCAAAGTTTTTCCTGACTACGGTAATCCTGAGGGGTCCGGTAACAGTCCATGGTATCGGATGAAAGAGGATAAGCTCTATCCTGCTCAAGGGCACCCGAATGGCCCAAGCGTGCACCCATGGTTTGAAGTCAGGTAAGAGCGGCATTTCTATCCTAATATAACCACGCCTGACATTGGGAAACGATACCTGTCCAGTGGGAATAGTTGCAAGGCAGTTTGATTAATGTTAGCGGCTGGATCCTGCAGGGAATTTCGATGAATGGAGTTTTTTGGAAAGCAGATAGCCCAGGTGCTTATCAAGCAGACCTGCAAGCTCCGAGATTGTGTCAGCACCCGGTTTAAGGCGGTTTGAGATGTTTATTGGCCACTCTATACTGTGAGCGTAAAAATGGATTGCCTTGTTGTTTATCCTCATAAAAGGGCTGCCTTCATGTCCTGGCGTCACGGCACATTTGCGGCAAAGTGTTGTTCCGGCGTCGGGATAAAAATCAAGAGTGCTGCCGCCGCACCTCCCGCAACCGCTTAGTCTGGGCGCATATCCTATTAAAGCAAGCAGCCGAATACGGCAGATAATATGCAGCGGATCTTTCTGCTCCTGTCCTGCTGTTTTTATGAACTGAAGAATACTGAGCATGAAGGCGAACAGTTTCCGGTTAGGTGTATTCTCGGGAGTCAGGGACATCAGTATTTCTACAAGCTTTGAAACGTTGACGAAATCACTATAATTTTCCCGTATTTGATTGAAGGGTGTGATGATGTCGGACTGGGTGATTCTTGCCAGGGACTGTTCCTTGCCCATCAGGGATATTTTAGAATGTGTAAGAGGCTCAAGACTGCTGCCGAATTTGCTTTTGGTTTTTCTGGGACTTTTAGCAAAGGCCGCAATGATGCCTTTGTCAGGTGTGAGGTAGGTTACGATGAGATCTGCTTCGCCGTATTTTTTGGTCTTTAGGACTATTCCTTCGGTTCTGGTCAGCAATTCCGGTTTTGGGCTGGTTACATTATATTCCCGAAGTCTTCAGGCTTCAGTTTTTTCAGCCAGTCTTCGAGTTCGTCATTATTTTTGTGCTCTATTACACTTTCATCAACAAAAATTGGGGCATTGATTCTTATAGCTACGGCTATTGCATCGCTCGGTCTTGAGTCAATGGGGATTTCATTGCCGTCTCCCTTGTCTATATATATTCCGGCATAGTATGTGTTGTCTACTATTTCCGTAATGACGATTTTTGTTACCTTCATTTTTATGCCGTCGACCACATTCTTGATAAGGTCATGGGTCAGGGGACGGGGAGTTACTATTTTGCCGAGCGCAAGGGCGATGGAGTCAGCTTCGGGTTTGCCGATCCAGATCGGAAGGGTGTTATTGCCGTTGATTTCCTTCAGAAGCAGGATATACATATTACTTCGGGGATCGAACAGCAACCCTTCAATTTTCATCTGTTTTACCAAGCTAATAACTCCTTTATCAATGAATTGATATAATTTTCTATGATACCTTATAATTCAGTTTTTATCTATAACCTATATATTAATGAAAGAATCTGAAACGTCAAGACAACAGATTGAAATATATCAAAATATTAATAGCATTTGCCTACTATTAATACTATTTTCTGCTCCGTATTTCAGGCTCCCGGCAGTGCAGCACGTTATTGTGCTGTCACCCTTTAAGGGCCGCTTCGAATTTATCAAGGCCCTTTTCAATATTGTCCATAGATGTTGCATATGAGAGCCTGATAAACTTGTCATCTCCAAAAGCCGATCCCGGAACAGTTGCCACTTTTGCGCTTTCAAGAAGGAATGTGGACATTTCAAGAGAATTGTTTACTTCAGTACCGCTATAGCTTTTGCCGAAAAGTGCAGAGACGTTCGGGAAAGCGTAAAAAGCTCCTACAGGCATCTTGCATGAAATTCCTTCCATGTCATTAAGACGGCCAACCATATACTTTCTTCTCTTATCAAATTCAGCCATCATCAACGGCAGAAAATCCTGCGGGCCATTGAGGGCCTCAACAGATGCTTTTTGTGCAAATGATGTTGGATTCGATGTGGACTGGCTCTGAATATTTGTCATTGCCTTTGTAATATCTTTTGGTCCTGCGGTAAACCCTATTCTCCATCCTGTCATTGAATGTGACTTGGAAAGACCGTTTACCACGATTGTTCTCTTTTTTATCTCCTCACCCAGCGTAGCAATGCTGACATGTTCGAAACCGTCGTAAACCAGTTTTTCATATATTTCGTCAGAGATGATATAAAAGTCATGTTCTATGGCCAGCTCAGCGATTTTTTCAAGGGTGGCTCTGTCATAAGCCAGACCGGTCGGGTTGGAAGGGCTGTTTAGCACTAATGCCTTTGTCTTGCTTGATAATGCATCCTTTAACCTGTCAGGATCGATCTGAAAGGAGTCGCTTTCATCTGTTGAAACGATAACCGGTTTGGCATCGTTTAAAAGGACTTGGTCAGGATAGGATACCCAGAACGGAGCAGGTATTATGACTTCGTCGCCGGGGCCGAAAAGAGCTTCCGCTATATTGTAAAGGCTGTGTTTTGCCCCGCAGGATACAAGGATTTCGTCTCTTTCATAATCAAGGTTATTGTCTTTCTTGAACTTTCCGATAATGGCGTCTTTCAGCTCATCAATGCCTCCTACAGCTGTGTACTTGGTGAAGCCATCTTTAAGGGCCTTTACTGCTGCGTCCTTTATGTTTTCAGGTGTATCAAAGTCTGGTTCTCCTACACCGAAGTTAGTTATGTCTTCGCCTGCTGCCTTGAGGGCTTTAGCTTTAGAGTTCATTGCCAGTGTTGGGGAAGGTTTAATTGATTTGGTTCTTTCTGCAAGTCGCATGTTATACCTCAATATTAAGATTTTATTACTTCAGGCTTGCATGTTTTCATGCTGTTAATTATTGATCTCTGCGTAGCCACGGAAGTGCCCACTTCTCCTACAACAGCACCTGCGGCGTGGTTTGCGATTATTGCTGCATCTGATAATTTTGCCCCTGCAGCGCGGCTGAGAGTCAATGTTGCGATAACTGTATCTCCTGCGCCGGTCACATCGTAAACTTCTCTGGCACATGTGGGGATATGAGTTATTGCTCCGTTCTTCTCGAAAAGAGACATCCCCTCATCACCTCTGGTTATGATTACTGCTTTGCACTGCAGTTTCTTTAATAGCGATTTACCTGCAGCAATCAGAGTTTTTTCATCAACTATTTCAATTCCGGAACCTGAAGACGCTTCATTAACATTAGGCGTAATGAGGCTTACACCTTTGTAATAACCAAAGTGGCCTGTCTTCGGATCAACGGCAATAAACTTTTTCGGACCTGCAATTTCAACGATTGTCTTGACGAGTTTCTTAGTGATTAACCCCTTGGAGTAGTCTGATATAATGATGCCCTGAATGTGAGGAAGGCACGATTTAACATATTCGGCAATGTGAGATATCGTTGATTTACTTATGTCCGATTTTATCTCCCTGTCGAAACGTACTATTTGCTGGCTGTGTGCGATTACCCTGGTTTTAACTGTCGTAGGCCTGTTGCTGTCAATAATAATTCCTTCAGTGTTATAACCTTTCTCAGTGAATTTATTGACAAGGAGCTTACCAAGATCGTCCTGGCCTATTGTGCCTGCAATAAAAACCTTGCCTCCGAGGGAAATAACATTATTGGCTACATTGGCGGCTCCGCCGAGAAGTAAATTTTCGTCAGTTACCTCCACAACGGGAACAGGAGCTTCCGGGGAAATCCTCTTTACTTTACCCCAAATATACTGGTCAACCATAAGGTCGCCTATAACCAGGATACCGGTGCTGCTGAATTTTTTTAAGTAATCTTTCATTTTTATTGTTGAAATTTAATCCCAATAAACTAGCATTTAAGGTTTGTATTTATCAACTATATAGTAATGAACTGAAGGATAAAAATAATAATAGCCCGCGAGGTGTTACATATAGTGATATTTTGCCTGTAGTTAATTCTACAATTGGTAAGAAGAGAGGGTGGCGGATACATTGTCAATAGTTATGCTTTATGACATAATAATTTCATGTTAACAAGAGTAATAGTTGCTATATTAATGACATCACTTATCCTTCTAAGCGCGTGTGCAGGCCCTAAACAGACACTGCGCCATGTAGCCGAGCCCTCCAAAGAGGCTGATTATCAGTACATTCTTTCAGTGCAGTCCGGGATGAGGCATGACTGGGAGTCGTCATTAAACCACCTTAAACTGGCCCTCCTTGAGGACCCCGACTCTGCCTATTTGAAGACCGAACTCAGCAAGGTTTATTTGAGGCTTGACAGAATCGATGAAGCGATAGCCCAGGCTGAGGAAGTTATCTCAAAGGAACCGATGCATTTGCCGGCCCTGTCTCTTCTCGCACAGCTTTATTCGGGTAAAAAAGAGTATCAGAAATCCATTGGAGTTTATGAAAAGCTGATAAAGGCTGATCCTGACAACATGCAGAACCGGATACATCTTGCTTATATTTACAAGCTTGAAAACAGGCTTGATAAGGCAATCGCCATAATGGAGGAAACAGTTGAACGACATCCTGTTGACACCGTTGCCAGGTATTACCTTGGGAAAATTTACATGGAGCTTAAACAGTATGAGGGGGCGATCGAGCATCTTCAAAAAGCTGTAGAATTGAACCCCGACTTGTGGGATGCATTTTATTTGCTTGGTCTGGCCCATGAGGCGGACAATGACATCGAAAATGCAATTATAAGTTATCAGAAATCCATAGAAGCAAACAGCCACAACACCGAGGTGAGAAGAAGGTTGTCCGCCCTGTATTTTAAGCAGGGTATGATAGATGAAGTAATTAATCAGCTTTCTGAAATTGCTGTTATAGAACCGGACAATCTGAAAATTATCGGCATGCTTGTAGACATGTATATGGATAATAAGCAGTTCGAGAAAGCTGAAAAAGAACTCCTGAAGGTCATTGAGTCTGACCCGGACAATGCTAACGCTCGGTCTATGCTTGGCAAGATCCTGGTCTCATTAAAACGGTATGATGAAGCTATTGAGCAGTTTGAAGAGCTGATCAAGTTAATGCCGGACAACCCTGATGTTTTTATTTATTTCGGACAGTTATATATGCAGATGAAAGAGTATGAGAAGGCCGGAGATATATTTAAGGAGGCCCTGACCTTTGCACCGGAGGATGACAGCATTAATTTTAATCTTGCGATTGTATATGAGAAAAAGAGCCAGTTTGATAAAATGGTTGAATATCTCAAAAAGACTATAGAGATAAACCCTGAACACGTGGAAGCTCTTAACTATCTCGGGTATTCATATGCGGACAGGGGAATTAATCTGGATGATGCACTGGATTTAATTAAAAAGGCTGTTGAACTGGAGCCTGACCGAGGATATATAAGAGACAGCCTTGGGTGGGTGTACTATAAAAAGGAAATGTATAATGAGGCATTGACGGAAATTAAAATGGCCTCGGACATTGAAAAGGAAGATCCGTTGATATTTGAACACCTTGGAGATGTGTATTTTAAACTGAACAAGATGGAAGATGCGGCGGACGCCTGGAAGAGAGCGCTTGAATTCCATGAAAAGCACGAAGGACTGAAGGAAAGAGTCGAGAAAAAGATTGAAAACCTGAAGAATTAGTAAGTAGTTAACCCCTCAAATATGCTCACCATTAAAGCTCCTGCAAAAATCAACTGGTTTTTAAAAGTACTCAGGCGTCGTGAAGACGGGTTCCATGAAATACAGAGCCTAATGCAGAAAGTCTCCCTGCATGATGAAATTTCCTTTGAGCTGTCAAAGGACCTGTTGATTGAAACTGATGCTGATATTCCTGTTAAAGAGAACCTGATATATAAAGCTGCCACATTACTTATGGACAGTGTTCAGGTTGACAAAGGAGCCGTAATCAGGCTGAAGAAAGAAATCCCCATGGGGGCCGGACTTGGCGGGGGTAGCAGTGATGCCGCAGCAGTTCTTATGGGGCTGAATTCTTTATGGTCCCTTGGCCTTTCAATAGAACGTCTCTGCGGAATTGCAGAGCGTATCGGCTCTGACGTGCCATTTTTTCTTAGAGGGCCGATATCCTATGTGCATGGCAGGGGGGAAAAGCTGGAGTCATGCCATGCGGAAAAAACAGTTAATATTCTGTTAGTTAAGCCGTTATTTGGAGTTTCAACTGCCTGGGCATATGGAGCTTTTGCGGAGAATCGCTCTTTGTATGGAGAAAATGAGCTGGATATACAATCGTCCTGGTTGACAAAAAAAGCGTTGAAAGTGAATAATATTAGGCATTTTATCCGCATTTTTGAGAAAGCGGAACTCAATGGTTTGAACGGGTTTGAGCTAAATGATCTCGAATCTATAGTCACAAATAACTTTCCTGCAATTGCTGAGATTAAGGATGAACTCACCGGCCATGGAGCAGAATTTTCCCTGATGAGTGGAAGCGGGTCAACAGTTTTCGGGGTTTTTAATACACGCAGAGATGCAGAGAAGGCATCTCTGAAATTTGAGGAATACTGGACTTCAGTGGTTGAGACGTCCATAGATTAGGGTCAGGAGTTAAAAGTTTGGCAATTGCATGAAAGATGTTGACTTGACTCTTAACTCGTTACTCTGAACTTAATTGGTTTGATGGGGCGTCGACAAGCGGTAAGTCACATGGTTTTGGTCCATGCATTCGGGGGTTCAAATCCTCCCGCCCCAGCCACTGTTGCTTTGAATGAAACATGGTTGCTGGCTATAAATGATTGGTTATTTGAATCCATTAGTTTATTGTTGTAGACAGATTTCTAATAACTGATAATCTATATCCAATAATATATCAGTACAGGAGGAGCAATGCCAGAAGGTATTCAGTTATTCACAGGCAATTCAAACAGGAAGTTGGCGAAAGAAATTGCTGATTATTTAAGCATACAGGTAGGAGATGCAACGGTCTCTACATTCAGTGATGGTGAAATAACCGTTCAGATTAACGAGAACATCCGTGGCTCCGATGTTTTTGTTTTGCAGTCTACCTGCACACCTGTTAATAATAACCTCATGGAGCTGCTTTTAATGGTCGATGCCGCAAGAAGGGCGTCGGCTGGAAGAATTACTGCAGTTATCCCCTATTACGGTTATGCCCGTCAGGACAGAAAAGCACAGCCCAGGGTCCCGATTACAGCAAGACTTGTTGCGGACCTGCTAAGTGTGACCGGGATAGACAGGGTCCTAACAATAGATTTGCACGCAGGTCAGATTCAGGGGTTCTTTGATATTCCAGTTGATCATCTCTATGCTGCTCCAGTTCATGTAGAGTATGTGAAAAAAGAATATCTCAATGATCTTGTAATCGTTTCCCCTGATGCAGGCGGTGTTGAAAGGGCAAGGGCTTTTGCAAAAAGAGTCGATGCGTCGCTGGCCATTATTGATAAACGGCGGGAAAAAGCAAATGTGTCAGAAGTAATGCATGTTATAGGTGATGTTTCAGGGAAGAATGCTATCCTTTTTGATGATATGATTGATACAGCCGGAACTATTACTCATGCTGCGGCCGCTCTGAAGGAAAACGGTGCAAAGCGTGTTGTAGCAGCCTGTGCGCATGCTGTACTTTCCGGGCCTGCATTAGATAGAATTAATGATTCAGTACTGGAAGATGTTATTGTTACTAATACAATACCAATGGATGAAAAGCAGAAAAAATGCAAGAAGCTTACTGTGCTTTCAGTTGCGTCGCTTTTAGGAGAGGCTATAAAGAGGATTCATGAAGAGACATCTGTAAGCTCACTTTTTATATAGAGTTAAAATTATAAATGACGCAGCATGTCTGTGTTTATAGATTATGGAGGAAAAAGGAAAATGGAAAAAATAATTGTTAAAGCCGATCAAAGGCCGGAAAGTGGCAAGGGCAGTGCAAGGAGCCTTAGAAGAGAGGGGTTGCTGCCAGCGATAGTATATTCTGACGGGAATTCTACTCCTGTTAAAATGAACCTGAAAGAAATGACAAAGCTCATATATTCAGGAGTTGGAGAGCACTCTCTTATTACGATTCAGCTCAATGGTGAGGGTGGCAAGACTTCTGATCATCCTGTCCTGATAAAGGATTTCCAAAGGGACCCGGTCAGTGAAGACATTCTGCATGTTGACTTTATGCAGGTGCCGCTTGACAAGTTAATTAGTGTTTCAGTGGCGCTTGAAATTGCGATAAAGCCGATCGGAATAAAAATGGGTGGTATCATGCAGCGCCGCCTGAGAGAAATTGAAGTTGAGTGTCTTCCCACGCAGATACCGGAAAAAATTGAAGTTGATGCATCGTCAATTCAGATAGGACAGTCTTACCATGTCAGCGACCTTTCAGAAATGGAGGGAGTAAGGATAGTGTCCGATCCTTCCGAGGTTATTCTTACTGTAACTGCTCCAGTTATTGAAGAGGCTCCTGCTGAAGAAGAGGCGGAAGCAGCTGCCGAGCCGGAACTCGTTAAGGGCAAAGGTAAGGAAGAAGAGGAAGGTAAGGAAGAGAAATAGAATAATATGTGGCTTGTGGCTGGTCTGGGTAATCCTGGTGATGAATATGAGAAAACGAGACACAATATCGGTTTCATGGTCATCGATACACTGGCAGCAAGACTGTCTATTTCGCTAAAACAGAAAAAACCTGATTATGTTTTTGGAAGGGGCTTTATTGAGGAGCAGAAAGTGGTCCTCATGAAGCCCCTTACTTATATGAATAGAAGCGGCATCGCTGTCAGGGATGTTTTATGGAAGCATGAAGAAGTAGAAGGTATCCTCGTTATCCATGATGATCTTGACCTGGAGCCTGGTGTAATCCGGGTACGCAAGACCGGGTCATCGGGAGGTCATAACGGAATCCAGTCAATTATTGATTTTCTCAATTCAAAAGATTTTAACCGTTTGAAAATCGGAATCGGTCGCCCTAAAAGAGGGGCAACTGAACAATACGTCCTTAAAAATTTCAGTAAACAGGAAAGGCCTGTCATTGATGAGGCAATTGAAATAGCTGCTGATGCTGTTTCAGTAATCCTGACCCACGGTGTTGTTTCAGCGCAAAACAAATTCCACAAAAAACAGTAGTTATGATCTGCCATGAGGCAGCATTGCAGAAGTTCTGTCCTCACCTGTTGGAAATTATTTTCTGGTCCATTAATAATTCAATCTAAAGTTAAATAAATCAAATGGTTAGAGTGATTAGCATATATGGGTGATATGAAAAAATAGTTGCATTTTTCTTCAAAATATTACAAAATTGATAATAGTACTGTAAAAACAGTTAACGGTAAATCGTTAAAATCTTTCACACTTAACTATACATGACACACTTGAGACCATTACAGGCAAATCATGAGAGTATTTCCCTTGCCGATATTCCGGGACTCCCCGAAATTGAAGTGCACTTTACTGCCTGCAGGACCGGTCCTGAAGTCAATTTGGTAGATATTATTGATTTATCTAAAAAAATTATAGACCGATGGACATTCCCCGCTGTAAAGGCGCCAAGAGCTGTTGAAATGCTTGAACGGCATATTGATGTAGACAAGCTGCCGCCTGGAATTAACGATCACGAAATATACTGCAATGATCACCTTATGAGGTCCCATGTTGCCCACCTATCTCGTAACGGGAAGCTTTTTATTAATGTGAGTGACAACTATAATGGCTTCTGCGTTTACATCATTGATATTTCATCTGGAGAAGCACACATATTCCCGGAGGATTATGACACTCGGCTTATGTGTTACACATCTACAGGCAGTTTCAGTCCGGACAATAAACACTGGATGTTTCTTAGATGGCCCTTCATGGATGCAATAAACATAAAAAAAGGAAATAGTGAATCGACTGAATGTGAAGTAGGCTGGATCGATACTGAAAGTTTGCAAAGTGAAATTCAGTACTCATTAAGAAGTGGAGATGAAAATCATCAAATCACATGTTCACCCTCGGGCAGATATGCGGTATTTGCACCGTTCAAGTGGGACTTGAACGTCCCTTATCCTCCAGTTACTTTGGCGGAGAATCCGGAGGGATATAGGATGAGTAACGAAGGCGGTATAATAACATATGGTCTGGTTACAGTGGACTTGCAGTTAAAAAAACATTGGAAAACAGATATCTCTGTTCCAGTGCTTGGCCACTTCGAATTTGATCCTGTTGATCCCGATGTATTTTATACTTCTGCTCATAACATATGTCCTGCACCGGGTGGACTTATGCTGGAAGGCCCATCTGCCATATTTAAGTTAAAAATCCAGGACGGCCGTACGGTCATTGTTGGAAAATACTCGGAAGAAGATTTATTCCGCATAAGACAGCATGCAGTATTTAGATATGAGAACCGCACGGTAATTGCTGCTACAAATTTCCCGAATTATCTGGAATTAATAAATGCGGATGATATGACCCTTTGGCGACGAATCGAGCTTTTTAAAGCTCCTACTATTGATCTATCTCATACCGGAAATGCAATTTGCCCGGTATACTCTGAATCATGCTTCATGATAAACCCGAGCACGGACGGAAAATATATTGTGCTTGGAAACTCAGAGTGTTTTTCTGTCTATGATGTTGAGAACAACAAGGTTCTTGATCTAAAGATACCGCTTTATATGCCCGAAAGATATAGTGATGTTGGACATACTCGGTCTATAGGAGAATAGTATGGTAATTAAAGTAAACTCACAGAGAAATGATATCATGCCCCGCATTTCTCAGTTTTCTACGCCTCATGGTACAGAGTCATTTCTGACTATGGAATTGTTAAAGGGGAATAATATTACCGACGATATCAGGTCTCTGTTCGCACTGTATTCTGAATGTATGCTGCAATACGGTTTGAGTGTTGATACAGAAATATATATACGATTTTACATTAATGACATATTAACTGAGGCTGCGCCACTCCGGCAGTTTCTTAACCAAAGAGAAGTGCCTGTTTTTTACTCGTTAATTGGACAGTCTCCGGCATCAGGAAGCAGAATCGCTATGGAGTCTTATCATATTAAATCTGATAATGCCGTAATGAAAACAAAAATATCGGAGGATGAACTGCTCGTTTATCATGGCGGATACAGGTCTCTCTGGCTGAAGAACCTCCCGATTACTGCCGGAACATCGGAGCAGCAGACTCAGGAAATATTTAATGCGCTTTCATATAAGATGAAATTTAAGGGCATGAAGTTGAAAGATGATGTTATCCGAACCTGGTGCTACGTAAATAATATTGATGAGAACTATGCAGGATTTGTGAAAGCAAGAAGAGAAATGTTTTCTTCTATCGGTATGACCGAAGAAACTCATACTATTGCCAGTACAGGAATAGGTTCTGCATTTGAAAACTCCTCCCATCTTGTTAATGTTGACTCGCTGGCGGTTATGGGACTGGAGCGGTCACAGATTGAATATATGACTGCACCGGACAACATGCCTCCGACCCATCAATATGGAGTTACATTCGAAAGGGGAACTAAAATCCGGTATGGTGACAGGACACACCTGTATATTTCAGGGACTGCAAGTATTGATACAGAAGGGGAAGTAATCTATCCGGGCAATATCGAGAAACAGGCAGTCAGAACAATGGAGAATATTCAATCACTGCTCAGTCCCCATGGCTCAGATATGGGCGACATGAAAATGCTGATAATATATTTACGTGAAGATATTAGCTATGACGGTATTGATGAACTCCTGGACGAGGTTGTACCTGATGGTCTTCCTCGTGTGATAGTTCGGGGTAATGTGTGCAGGCCGTCCTGGTTGATTGAAATTGAGGGGATTGCCATATCAGAAGCAGATGAAGGCACTTTTTCTCCATTCTGCTAGGGAGTGATTTACAGATGTAAAGTTTTTTTTTGTATAGTAGAATGTAAATAAATATAAAAGGCCTTTATTTGTCAGGAATGAAAATGGAGTTTAAAAGCATAGGTGTTATCGGAGCCGGCGTGATGGGGACCGGGGTTTCATTGAACCTGTCTCAGACAGGACACAAAGTAGTTCTGGTAGATAATACAGAAGAGATTCTGGATCGATCGGCAAAAAAAATAAAAGATGAAATTCGCATGCAAAAGCTCTTTAACAAAAGTGGTGATATCCCCTCTCCCGAGGAAATACTTGAATCTATTAATTTTACTACCGATTATGAGAGACTTAATAAAGTTGATTTCATTGTAGAAAACGTAACTGAACGCTGGGCTATAAAGGCGGAAGTATATCCGAAGCTGGACAAAATATGCCCTGAAGAATGTTGTTTTGCGGTCAATACATCAACAATCCCCATATCAAAAATAGCTGCACTGACTGGAAGAGATTCTAAAGTAGTTGGTATGCATTTTATGAACCCTGTGCCCATGAAACCTGCGGTAGAAGTTATTCGGGGCCGTCATACATCGGAAGACACAATAGAAGCTGCAAAGAGGTTTCTGAAACAAATGGGCAAAGAAGCGATTGTTGTAAACGATTCTCCCGGATTTGTTTCCAACAGGGTACTGATGTTAACCATTAATGAAGCGATATATCTTTTGCAGGAGCAGGTTTCAAATGCAGAAGATGTGGACAGGATATTCAGGGAATGTTTCGGACATAAAATGGGGCCGCTGGAAACAGCTGACCTGATTGGGCTTGACACTATCCTTTATTCCCTTGAGTCTCTTCGTGACAGTTTTAAAGACAGCAAGTACCGGCCGTGCGCATTGCTGCAAAAAATGGTCGATGACGGTTTGTACGGCCGCAAGAGCGGTAGGGGGTTTTATGAATACTTCGAGTAACAGGTTAATTTGAAATAGGATGAATGTGATATGAACAACAGCAAAGAAAAAATACAAACCTTTCTCTCCCGCTATATTCGTAACCAGGAGGTTAAGGATGATACGGACATCTTTGGCGGTGGCCTTGTAAATTCTCTGTTTGCCATGCAGCTTATTACGTTCCTGGAAAAGGAATTTTCAATAACAATAGAAAACGAGGACCTGAAGCTTGACAATTTCAGGACAATTAACGCGATGGTGAAATTAATCGGCAGCAAGGTATAAACGCAAATAGAATCAACGCTCTAATCAGGATAAATAAACCACAAGAGGTGGACAATGGATATAAAACTGAGTGAGCAGCAGAAAACGGACCAGGCTTCATTCAGGGAGTTTGTAGGCAATGAAGTCATTCCCAATGCAAACCGGTACGACAGGGAAGCACGACTGCCTGACGATATTATTGCGAAGATGGCGTCCCGTGGATATCTCGGTGCGGTACTGCCCGAAGAGTATGGAGGCAGGGGCATGGACTTTCTCACATATGGTCTGCTTAATGAAGAACTAGGCAGGGGCTGCGCTTCAGTCAGGGGCTTTATGATGATGCAGAACATGGTGGCACTGACTCTTTTAAAGTGGGGGAGCCAGGAGCAGAAAGAGCGCTGGCTTGGAAAAATAGCCTCCGGTGAAACTATTGCAGCATTCGCACTTACTGAACCGGAATTCGGCAGTGACGCAATGCATATTGAGACCACTTTTGAAGAGGCTGATGATTCTGCATTTATTGTAAAGGGACATAAAAAATGGATTACACTCGGTCAGATAGCTGACCTGTTCCTTGTATTCGGCAAGAGAAGGGGCAAGCTGTCTGCCGTCCTGGTAGAAAAGGGGTCCCCCGGTTTTACTCAAACACCGATGGAAGGAGTACTCGGTGTCAGAGCTTCGATGCTTGCGGAACTGCATTTTGATAACTGTTCTGTGCCGCAGGACAACATTGTCGGCAAGGTTGGTTTCGGGTTTGTTCCAGTCGGTATCACAGCCCTTAATCTGGGACGGTACAGCATTGCATGGGGATGTGTGGGCATTGGACAGGCATGCCTTGACGCCTGTGTTAATCATGTAAGTACGAGAAAACAATTCGGTGATTTATTAAAAAACCACCAGCTAATTCAGGCAATGATTGCGGACATGACCGTTAACCTCAAAGCAGGCAGACTGCTCTGTTATCAGGCCGGGCAGATGCAGGAAGAGGGAGACCAGAATGCTATTATGGAGATCATGGTAGCAAAATACTTTACCTCGAAAATGGCCTTCAACATTGCCAATGATGCTGTACAGATTCACGGGGCCATTGGATGCAGCAGTGACCATCCGGTACAGAGACATCTCCGTGATGCCAAGATAATGGAAATAATTGAAGGCACAAGCCAGATACATCAGATAAAGATTGCTGATTACGCATATCGTGAATATGCGGACTAATAATAGTCTGAATTGAGATGATGAATAGTATGTCTTCTGACAAACCTTCGAATATGTCTTTAAATAAAGTTGATGAAAGGCAGAATAATATCAAGTGTGTTGTATGGGACCTTGATAATACAATCTGGCAGGGAGTACTGCTTGAGGATAAGAGTGTTATTATCCGTGATATTGCAGTGGGAATTATTCGCACACTTGACTCCCGGGGGATAGTACAGTCAATAGCCAGTAGAAATGACTATGATACTGCCATGGAGAAGTTAAGGGAGTTGGGGCTTCTTGAGTACTTTTTATACCCGCAAATCGGCTGGAACCCCAAGTCTTCATATATTAAGAAGATCGCCGGGTCTTTAAATATTTCTGTAAACGCAATTGCACTTATTGATGATCAGCCGTTTGAAAGAGAGGAAGTTAATGCATCTTTCCCGGAAGTAATGTGTATTGCAGCTGATAGTATTGACGGACTGCCGGATATGCCTGAATTTAATCCCAGGTTTGTCACGAGCGATTCCCGCTTAAGAAGGCAGATGTATCTTGATGATATAAGGCGAAACATAAAGGAAGAGGAGTTTATTGGTCCCAAGGATGAGTTCCTTGCGTCACTTGGGATGAAGCTGAAGATATTTAACGCGGCAGAGGATGACCTTCATCGAGCTGAAGAGTTGACTGTGCGTACTAACCAGCTAAATGCGACGGGCTATACATATTCATACGATGAATTAAATAACTTTCGTCAATCGGACTGGCATATGCTGTTAATGGCCAAGCTTGATGACAAGTATGGAAGTTACGGACATATTGGTTTGGCCATGATAGAAAAAACTGCTGAAGTATGGACGATTAAACTCCTTTTAATGTCCTGCCGTGTCATGTCCCGGGGGGTGGGGTCAATAATGTTGAACTATATAATGCAGATCGCAAAAGAAAAGAAAATGCGTTTACGGGCTGAGTTTATGCCCAATGGCCGGAACAGGATGATGGAAATTACATACCGTTTTGCCGGTTTTCAAGAGGTGTCTAAAGTAAACGGTCTGATTACTCTTGAAAACAGTCTTGAGCATGTTCCATCTGTTCCCGATTATGTGGAGGTCGGAAAAGGTGAGTGACCCCAATATGAACAGCCCAACGGATAAATCTAATTCCGATAATTTGCTGCAGTCACTATTCCGTGCTGCAGCCATGTCATCCCGTGAGAGTATTCAGCCCAGGTCTTTGAGCGGCCCGGCCCCTTTATCGGCGTCACAGCAGCAAATGTGGTTTATTAATCAATTATATCCTGACTCACCTGTCTATAACGCGTATAGAGCATTTTATATTAGAGGACAGCTTGATCTGGCAGTCCTTAGAGATTCCATTCATGAAATAGTCAGAAGACAGGATGCACTGCGGACTGTATTTTATTTAAAAGAGGATGTCCCTATCCAGGTTGTCCAGCCTGACATGGACTTTGATTTTTCCCTTAAAGACCTCAGCGGAAACGACATCCCTCATGCCTTGTCGGGCGATCAGTTCGGGATTGATTTGAATTCTCCAAAGCATAAACAGTTAAATGAACTCCTGGTCGCTGAAGCATGTAAGACCTTTGATCTTCAACAGGGACCATGCTTGAGGGTGTCTGTATTCAAGCTTAATGAGAAGGAGTATTGCTTTCAACTGGTCATGCATCATATTGTTTGTGACGGATGGTCTCTATCAGTGTTTTTTAGCGAACTTGCCTCTCTTTATGAAGCATTTTCTCATGGTAGGGTCTCCACTCTTGAGGCACTGCCGGTTCAATATAATGATTACGCAGTGTGGCAGCAGGAATGGCTGCAAAGTGATGCAGTGGGGCCGCACGTTGATTACTGGATGGATCATCTCCAGGGATATCCCCGCAACTTAAACATGCCGGCAAATTATAGACGGCCGTCTGTTCAAAGCTTTCGGGGAAGTACTGAAAACTTCATTGTCCCGGAGCAGTTAACTGACAGGCTGAAAAAGTTCAGCTCACAGGAAGGCGCCACGCTGTTTATGACTTTGCTGGCAGCGTATCAGGTACTGCTGTACCGCTACTCGGGTCAGACTGATATTGTTACGGGATCTCCCATAGCCAGTCGTAATCACCCTGAGACTCATGATATGATCGGCTGTTTTATAAATACACTGGCACTGCGGACTGATCTGACAGGTTCTCCAGGCTTTCGGGAGTTATTGTCAAGAGTAAGGGTAATGACCCTTGATGCTTATGCACATCAGGACCTGCCGTTCCAGGTGCTGGTTGAAAAAGTTCAATCCAGCCGGGACATGACTTTCTCACCCCTGTTTCAGACGTCCTTTGTTCTTCAGAATACACCGGAACTTGTTCGGGAATTTGCAGGATTAACTTTTAAGCTCCTTAATGTAGATAATGAAACGGCCAAATATGATTTAACCCTTGCCATGACTGAGGATGAGGGAAGATTGACAGGTGAATTTGAATATAGTGTTGACCTGTTTGATGCCGGAACAGTCAGGAACTTGATACAGCACTTTCAGATGCTTCTTGAAAGCATATTGGCCGATCCGGACAGACCGGTTTCGGAATTGTCATTCCTGACGGAAGATGAAAAACACCGGCAACTGGTGGAGTGGAATGACACAGGTACAGACTATCCCGGGAATAAATGCATTCGTGAGCTGTTTGAAGAACAGGTGCAGAGGACCCCGGATTCCACAGCAGTGATCTTTGACGGTCAAGAATTATCATATGGAGAGCTAAACGGCAAGGCAAACCAGCTCGCCCATTACCTGAAGTCTCAGGGAGTGGAACCCGAAGTTTTGGTTGGTATCTGCATTGAGCGTTCACTGGATATGGTAATAGGAATATTAGCTATTCTTAAAGCCGGAGGTGCATATGTACCGCTTGACCCGGATTACCCGAAAGAACGTCTGCATTTTATGCTGGAGGATACGGGGGTAACGCTCTTGTTGACGAAGAGTACGCAGTCCAAAGAGCTTCCTGAAAGCAAAGCACATATGATCTGCATGGATACTGACTGGAAGATGATTGAGCAGGAGAAGAAAGACAATCCATTCATAGTTAATTCAGCTGAACACCTGGCTTATGTAATGTATACATCAGGTTCAACAGGTACACCTAAAGGAATAAGTGTTTTACATCGAGGGGTAGTTCGCCTGGTTTATCAACCTAATTATGTAGACATATCTCCTAAAGACGTTTTTCTCCAGTTTGCGCCTATCACATTTGATGCGTCAACGTTTGAAATTTGGGGAAGTCTGCTCAATGGTGCGAAGTTAATTATATCACCTCCCGGCAAACTCTCATTAGAGAAGTTGGGACAGGTGATTCAGAAATATCAGGTTAGTACATTATGGCTGTCGGCCGGCCTGTTTCACTTAATGACCGATGAGCGCATTGATGATTTAAAGAGCGTTCGCAACCTGCTGGCAGGAGGTGATGTATTATCCGTTTCGCATGTCCGGCGTTTTTTAGAAAAAACAGAGAATTGTAAATTGATCAACGGATATGGTCCGACCGAGAACACTACATTTACGTGCTGCTATACTGTGACTGATGCTGAAAAGCTGGGAGATTCAGTTCCAATCGGACGTCCGGTATCTGATACGCGTGTCTATATTCTGGATGCTCATCTTCAGCCGCTTCCCATTGGTGTGTCGGGCGAACTGTATATAGGCGGCGACGGCCTTGCCAGAGAGTATTACAACCGGCCTGAATTGACTTATGAAAAGTTTATTCCCAATCCATTCAGCAAGAAAACGGGAGCACGTTTATATATAAGCGGTGATAAGGCGCGTTATTTACCTGACGGTAATATCGAATTTATTGGAAGAATTGACAACCAGGTTAAGGTGAGGGGTTATCGGATTGAGCCTGGAGAAATCGAATCGGTACTTGTCCGGCACCCTGAAGTTACGGGAGCGCTGGTTATTGCCAGGGAAGAGAATGACGGTGAGAAGCGTCTTGTAAGCTATGTCCTCGTAAAAGATAAATCGAAAGACATAACAGGCGAACTCAGAAATGTACTAAAGAAAAATTTGCCTGACTACATGGTCCCGTCAGCATTCGTTCTTATGGAGGCATTTCCGCTGTCACCAAACGGAAAGATTGACAGGCAGGCTCTTCCGGATCCATCTGCAGGCCGAACCGATCAGGAGAGAAGTTTTTCACCTTATCAGTCATTGCAGGAAGCAAAGTTAATAAAGATATGGAGAGAAATATTTAAACGTGAAGACATTGGAAGGGATGATGATTTTTTTGACCTGGGAGGACACTCTTTACTTGCTATGAGACTTATAGCGTGGGTGCGGCGTGACCTTCAGGTGGAACTTTCCATTCATAATGTGTTTGAATTTTCAACGATTGCTGATTTAGCAAAGATCATTTACCGAGAGTCGCAGAAACAGGATTAGAGGAAGACTGACTATGGATTGTTTAATTGTAGGCTTCCAAGAGAGCCCTCTTGAGAAGATCATTGATGGCTATGAGGTTATGAAGAAGCACACAGGTGCATACCGTCATCTGCTCCATGCCGTCATGCGATTTCGAGGCAGATGGATGCATTATACGGATGTTTTCAACGAGATAATTTCTACTGCAACTAGCAAACCTGCTTCATTTCATCTCATGCGTATGCCTAATATGGCTGTGTGCTATTTGAAATCATTTCTGGCAAAAAGAGATATTGATGTCGAGATAGTTAATTTCTGCAATGTCGATAAAGAGCGCTTCGAGACTCTGCTGCGGAAGAATCCGACCGCAGTTGCAATTACAACCACCTATTACGTTACTGATGCTCCTGTCATTGAATTAATTAACTACGTAAAGAAGATTAGCCCCGACTCAAAAGTAATACTCGGAGGCCCCTTTGTCAATAATATTTGCCTCTCTTCAGATGATATTACGACACAGGATTATATTTTTGAAAAATTGGGAGCGGACATATATATCAACAGTTTTCAAGGTGAGTCTGCTTTGACAGGCGTAGTGGCTGAATTAAAAAAGGGAGCAGAAGGGGACTTTCGCAATGTACCGAACCTTATTTTTAATACTGAGCTTTATAGTAAGAGTTTCATCGGAAGCGGAGATCTGCTGGCTCAGAGTGAGCAATTTATCAGGACTTCCTTGGAGATTGAAAATAATGATTTAAATACGAACTGCATTGACTGGGATCTATTTCCTCAATTGTTGTATACGCCGATTACTTTTATGAGAACATCACGCGGTTGCCCGTTTACCTGTGCGTTCTGTAATTTCCCCACCATGGCAGGAGAATTGGCCTATACCAGTATTGATGTTATAGAAAAGGAAATGAAACAGTTGAGCGAAGCCGGAGTACAGTATCTCATATTTATCGATGATTCGTTTAATGTTCCTCTATCCAGATTTAAAGAGATATTAAAAATGATGATCTCCAATAACTTTAACTTTAACTGGTTCTCATATTTTAGATGTTCACATGCGGACGATGAAACCTATGAACTGATGCAGCAAAGCGGCTGCCGCGGAGTGTTTCTCGGGATTGAATCAGGAGACCAGCAAATGCTGGACAATATGAACAAGAAGGTAACTATAGATAAATATAAAGCAGGAATCCACAATCTCCATGAAAGAGGGATCTTTACCTTCATATCCCTTATTGTGGGATTCCCCGGCGAGACCGAACAATCAGTTCAAGCAACTATCCAGTTTCTTAAAGAAACCCGGCCAACTTTTATGAAGGCTGAGCTTTATTTCCATGCCCATCATGTGCCCATTCATAAAGAGGCCGACAAGTATGGTATAAGAGGAAGCGGTTATGGGTGGCGCCATAATACCATGGATTGGCAGACGGCCTGTGATCATCTTGAGAAAATGTACGGGACAGTGCAGGGGTCCTTGATTTGTCCTGTTTATATGTTTGATTTCTGGGCTATCCCCTACCTCATGAGCAAAAGGGTGTCCCTTGATCAGATTAAGAGGTTTTTAAAATATTGCAAGCCATTGTTGTTGGCTAATTTCAACATGTCAGATGCAGTTGACCAGGAATCAGCGTATAGCTCTCTGTCTGAACTGGGGAAAGAGATTGCCGGAAATATTAAAGAATGCAAGTCTTAACGCAACAACGTGCACAATGTCATTATCTATTTTGTGTAGAATGTATCAAATACATGAGCAATATGCCTGCAGAAAAATTCCCCCTTTTTCGTAATCCGGATAATGTCAGGGTTAGTTAAATCAACGAGCCCGTCTTTTTCATATTGTCCAAGCCGTTTGATTTCCTTGCTGAAGTAGATATTGAAATCTATTTCGAATTTCTGTTCGAACTGCTTTTTGTCTATTTTAAAGCGGGTCAATATGTATTTCTGAATTAAAACATTGCGAATAAAATCATCATCATTGTGCCGGTAAGACCTTTTACCCTCCAGGGGAACAGAATTGTTGTCTATCTGTTGATAATATTCCTCCAGCTTTATATTGTTTTGATAAAAGGTATTATCAATAAAGCTGATTGATGTTGATCCAAAGCCCAGGAAATTAATTTTCTCATGAGGAGAATAACCCATCAGGGATTTGATGCCCCGCTCCTGTAGATCATGGAAAAAAGGATCATCGGTCCTTATATAGTTAGCAAGACCCAGCTTGACATATCCATGGGTTTCCAATAAATCATCTGACATTACAGCCTGCATTGTTTTGATAAAAGAATTGGGAATTGAAGCATTTGGTATAACTTTTTGCCGGGGGAAGACAAATGGATTATGGGCATAGGGGAACATTGTAATCCTGTCAGGCTGGACTTCCGCTACCTCCCTCAATGTATTTTCAAGTTCATTCAGTCCCTGGAAAGGCAATCCATAACACAAATCAACATGAACTCTGAAGCCGGTTCGGCGCGCAAGCTCAATAAGAGACCTGACTGTTTTCACATCGTGCTCTCTATTTATTACCTTCTGGACGCGTTCATCAAAATCCTGAATGCCAAAACTGATTGAATTGAATCCCAGCTCTTTGAGAAGAAACAATTTGTCCTGAGTAATTATATTCTCATCGGGATAGGCCTCCAGTGAAAATTCATTAACTTCATCATGTACAAAACCAATTCTTTCAGTTATAGCATTGTGGATCTTCTCTATCTGAGCCGGAGTTAACAGTGTAGGTGTGCCTCCACCCCAGTGCATGTGTCGTGCTTTTAGTTTGCCTGCAATGTTTGCCCGGTCCAACTTAAGGTCCATTTCCCTTATCAGGTAACTGATATAAATATCAATATCATTTTCTTCCTTAAGGGCCTCCTTGTAGCACAGGCAATAGTGGCATATCTTTTTGCAAAAGGGGAAATGGAAGTACAGAAAAGAGAAGTCATTCTGTTTTAAACTGTTTGCGTATTTGCCGGGGTCAACTGTCTGCTTCCAGAACGATTCAACGGGATAACTTACATAAAGTGGAATCGCATTTTCGTCATACTTGCGTGCAAGCTTTTCCCACTCCTTCATTTCAATATGTTTCATATGCATAATCGTTATTATAACTTTCTCATAAGTCTTTGGATATAATGGGTCGCTGTTTCAGGTAGTTAGAGTGAGATATCGGATAATTTTGACCTGTCTATTTTCCCCGTTGACGTGCGCGGAAGAGCATCGACAAAGCTTACGGTTTCAGGGGTCATATAATAGGGAAGCTTTTCTGCGCAAAAAAGTCTGATATCCTGTTCGCTACACTGTTCGCCCATTTTCCGCACAAGCACTGCCTTAATCTTATTGCCGATCTCATCGTCAGGTATTGCCGTTACTGCGGCCTCTTTAAGCCCGGGATGAGCTGACAAAGCGGCTTCAACTTCACCAAGCTCGATCCGGTATCCCCTGCTTTTTATCATTGAATCACAGCGACCGTGATAATTAAGCACACCCCTGTCACTCCATTGGACAATGTCCCCTGTTTTATAAAGGATATTATCTGACGAAGGATCAAAGGGATTAGTTCTTAATACATCCCTGGTTTTCTGTTCGTCATTCCAGTATCCCTTCATCAGCGTAGGACACTCAACATATAGTTCACCTTTTTGTCCTTTATCAACGATACGGCCCGAATCACCTGCAATAAAACTCCTGACATTGTCACATAACGATCCAATCGGGATAGTTGCATCAGGTGCCGGAGGTTCTTTCACGTGGTGGTACGTAATGACATTTGTTTCTGTCGGGCCATAGAGGTTGTAATATTTAGCATAGGGAATGAGCTCCATCAACTTTCCGAGATATTTTGACGGGAACACTTCACCTGCAAAAAGGATCTGTCTCAATGCCGGGAATTCTCTTTCCTCCAGATTGCCGTGTATTACAAGCTGAGTGAGAATTGATGGAACCGAGTACCACGTGCTGACCCTGTTATTTACAATGAAATCAGCAATGGACTTTGGGAATGTTGACCATCCCTGGGGGACAAGGCATATAGCAGCTCCCGCCCTGATTGATACAAAGATATCAAAAATTGAAAGATCAAAGTGCAGAGGGGCATGAGAAGAAACTATGTCATCACTGACTATGCTGAATGTCTTGTATGACCAGTCCACAAAAGCAAGGGCTGCCTTATGAGACAACATTACACCCTTGGGCTGGCCCGTTGATCCTGATGTATAGAGTATGTAAGCCAGACTGTCGGACGTTAGCTTCTCCGGCACGGCAGGGGTATTGACGGGCTGTGCGGCAATATCATCTTTGAAATACATGGTTACTCCGGGAAGTTCCAGTTTATTATCTAGCCGCGTTTCATCAATTACAAATATATACTGTAGGTCATTGGACTGCTCAACTATGGTTAGGACCTGTTGGAGTTTCGCTGATGTGGTGATAAGGTATTGAAGGGAACAATCATTTACTATGAGAGTCTGCCTTGCAGGGGGAGCCAGAGGGTCGAGAGGGACATAGCATGCCCCGCTTTTCAGAATACCGAATATAGCAACAATTGCATCAATGGATTTGTCGATATAAATACCGATGCGGTCGTCCGCCCTGGCACCGCTGTCCAAACAAAGAGAGGCCAACCGGCTGCTGATCTGATCCAGGTATCTGTATGAAATACTGGTGTCTTTATAAATGAGCGCGGTCTTTTCCCCATGAGTATCGGCGCTCCCGGTTAATGTCTCATGTAATAGTTTCATCGTCGTTACGCTATTTGACAGTGGGAAAATAATGAGGCTGCTGCTTTGCTATAAAATCATTGATGAAATAATATTTTTTTGTATTTCTGACGTACCCGAGTAATATTGGCTCGCAAGAGCATCTCTCAGTTCACGCTCCAGTCCATATTCAACCATATACCCATAAGCGCCGTATATTTTCATGGCTTCACGACAATTCTGGATGTATGATTCACTGATATATAACTTCGTAGCTGCTGTTTCAAGCGTTGCTGTCTTCTTTTGAGACTTAAGCCATGCAGCTTTATAGAGCATGAGACGGCTTGTCTCAAGACGGACTTTCATGTCCGCGATTTTATGTGCTATTGCCTGAAATTTGCCAATAGATTGATTTCCCAATTTTCTTACATGGGCATATTTACGGCATGAATAGAGCTGTCTTTCCATGATACCGATACAACTGGCCATGATAAGTCCTCTTTCCCACTCCATGGTGTCACCGAACATTATTCCTCCTGAGCCTTCTTTACCAAGTATGTGTGTTGCCGGGATCTTGCAATTATTAAATGCAACATCCGAGATAGGGCTTGTCCTCAGTCCCATTTTCTCCATATTGTTCCCTACTGTAAGCCCTTCGGTTTCCCGATCAACAAGAAAGCAGGACAACCCAAAAAAACCTTTAGATTTGTTCGTGGCGGCATAAACAATGAATGTGTCAGCCACAGGAGCGTTTGTTGCAAATGTCTTGCTCCCATTAAGTACATAATAATCATTTTTCTTCTCTGCACTTGTGCTATTAGAAAACATATCCGACCCGGAATCCGCTTCGGTCATTGCATTGGCGCCGATCATTTTGCCTGACACCAGGGCGGGTAAATATTTTTCTTTTAACGCATCTGAGCCATGATGTAAAATAGGGATTATGCACACAAGGACGTGAGCATTAACCGAAAAAATGAGGCCGTTATCTGTGCCCCCGTATCCGATCCCTTCCATAATGGCGGCATAGTCTATAGCATTTAAACCCATCCCTCCAAACTGCTCGGGGACCAGAATCCCCTGAAGACCAAAGTCAGCACAGGCATTCCAGCCATCGCGAGAAAATTCGCTCTTCCTGTCCCGCTCCTCAACATCATCATTAAGTTTTTTCTCTGCAAACTCAGCAGCTGATTTTTTTAGATCAATCTGGTTTTCATTTAATGAAAAATCCATTTCACCTCTTCTCTGATTTGCTATTTGTTTTCCAGTTTACTGTTTATCATTGTTGTAATATCATTTACAGTAGTAAAATTATCAACCGAAAGCTCACTCATGTCTATAGACAAATCATATGTCTCTTCAATAAACGTAAGCAGTCTAAAAAATCCCATTGAGTTTATTAGCCCGGACTCATACAACTCTTGATCATATTCAACACTTCCTTCGCCATACATGAAAGTATCTACAATATATTTTTTAATTTCATCTTTCATTATGATTCCTCAAGGTTAGAACTTATTATAAAAAATGTCTGCTTGCTACAGATGCGCCTGCTTCATATATGTAAAACTGCCTCTCAAAAGTCGATAATTGCAACTATGAATAAATATAACGTAATTTTTTTTGAAAAGGAAGCCCGGTTGTAAAAAATTGTTTCAGCTTTTTTACCTATTTTTGATATTAACCCTTTTTTATCTTTTATTCAACAAATTGCTAAAAAATTGCTGAAAATCTGATTTTCTTGTAAAATATTATTACGCTTACAAAACGTTTTTTTCATTCTATTAATTTCAAAATGCATTTATTTGAGGGGCAAGCGTATCATATTATCAGCGTTATCATTGCAAAGGCTGATAATCTGTATTGTTTATAAATAGAGGTAACATGATTATGAGATTGAATCATTATTGCTGCACTCGTTGTCATTTTGCAATACTCATTGCTCTCATGACTTTTGTAGTTGTATTCTCCGCGAATTCTCTCTATGCCCACAGCCTTGGTCAAAGTTACATTTATCTTAAAATATATGACGACAAAGTGACCGGCCGTTTTGAGATAACTCTTACCGATCTGAACAAGGCCTTAAGCCGGTCAGCCGATGGGCAGCCTATTACAAAGTACAACCTGACAAGCCGGACCGGTGAGATGCACGACTATTATTTAAAGAAAGTCCGGTTTTCCGACAGTACGGGCAGTCTTCCAATTCGTTTTACCGGCGTTGATATTATGGATATAGGTAGGGCTATATTTGCACAGCTGAACTTCACTCTTATTGAAGATCGCTCTACCCCCGAGTCACTTGACATAGATTACTCAGTGATGTTCGATGAAGACCCTGATCACCTGGCATTATTAGTGATCGAACAATACTGGAGGGCGCATATATTTAATAATGAAAGCCAGGTATCGCTCTCTTTCAGTCCTGAAGATCACCGTCATCAGCTTGATATTGCCAATTATTCTGTCCTTGATGGTTTCAAGGGAATCATCAAAATGGGAATCAAGCATATAGGGAAAGGTATTGATCATATACTGTTTCTGGTAGCACTTATTTTGCCGGCGGCTATGCTTAGACGTGATAATTTATGGCAGCCTGTTACTGAGTTTCGACCGGCTTTTATTTATGTCGTGAAAATCGTGACCCTGTTCACTATTGCCCATAGCCTGACTCTCAGCCTTGCAGCCCTTCGCATCGTGGAGCTGCCTTCCCGGCTGGTGGAATCCATCATCGCATTGTCCATTGCGGTTGCTGCGATGGATATACTGTTTCCGATCTTTCATCGCAAAATTGGTTGGGTTGTGTTTATCTTTGGCCTGTTTCATGGCTTCGGGTTCGCGAGCATATTAGTACACATGGGAGTGCTGGGAGAGCATATGGCGCTCTCTTTGCTTGGATTTAATCTTGGTGTGGAGGCCGGGCAGGTTGTAATTATCTGCCTTGTTTTTCCGGTGCTTTACTTTATCAGGCAGTATGATTTTTTTCCGAAAATTATAATGAGATATGGGGCCGTAGCCCTCATAATGATGGCGGTCCTGTGGTTTATGGAAAGGGCATTCTTAGAGGATTCTTTTGTAAACATGATAAAGACATCTTTGTCCCTGCTGGTAAGTTAAAGCATATCTAAGCCATATCGATCATTTCAGACAATTGTGATGTCATAAGGAGTATAAATGATAAAACCGGATCCCGGTTCGAATCATGCAGTTCCGAACAGTGAAACATCTAATCTGACAGCCAGCCAGTTAAGCATTTGGACAGGTCATAAGCTTAATCCTGATCTGCCGGTTTATAATATTGCACTTGCCTATTTTATCAAGGGCAAACTTGAACCGGGAGCATTTAGGGACGCCTTTCAGACTCTGGTGAGCCGGAGCGACGCCCTGCGCACGGTGATTAAAGAGAAGGATGGTATACCACGGCAAAGTATCCTCGAAAATATGTCCCATGGCCTGGAATTTATCGATTTCTCTGACGATTCTGATTCTAAAAGCAAAATTCAATCCTGGCTGAAGACGCGTACTGTCCTTCCCTTTGATCTTAAAGAGTGTTTATTCGACAGTGTGTTAATTAAGCTTACTGGAGACGAATATGTCTGGTATATCAATCAGCATCATCTGATTACCGATGGGTGGTCCAGCGGGGTCATGTACAAACGCATGGCAGAGTTTTATCAATTGGCGCTGAAAGACCGTCTGGCAGATGCTCCTGAACTGCCGGCGTATCTTGAATATCAGGCCTATGAGAGCACATTCCACGAATCAAGTGAGAGCAGAAAAGCTTTAGCCTATTGGCAGGAAAAGAATGCTGCTCCTGCTGTTTCCCTGGATTTGTATGGAAACAATCCGTCAGTTCAGACAACACGCGCTGAGAGGGTATCCTATGATCTGGGCATGGACAGATCGGACAGACTGCGTGCATTGTCGAAAGATAAAGATTTTAGTGCTTTTAATATTAACCTTTCCATGTTTAATTTTTTTTCCGCCCTGCTCTTTGCATACCTGTATCGGATCAGCGGTAGTTACAGGCAGGTGATCGGTTCGGTTTCACATAATCGTCCCACGGCGGATTTTCAAGAAACTATCGGACTGTTTATCGAAGTTTTACCACTGGCCATAAACATTGCACCAGGGGAGACTTTTAGAAGCCTGATCAAAAACGTTAAGCCTGAGATGTATAACTTTTTGCGATACGGGCAGCCGGGTGCCGGTGCTGCTATATCCAGTCATACGTACTCTGTGGTGCTTAATTACATTAATGTCTCATATCCGGATTTTTGCGGTATGCCTGTGCACACTGATTGGATTCATTCAGGTCATCTGGACAGGGGACATGCCCTGCGCCTCTATGTGCTTGATTTTGATTCGACAGGCAGTTTTCAACTTCACTTTTATTTCAACTGCCGGGTTTTTAATCATGACCTTCAAGAGAAAGCCGTTGGACAGTTTATCCGCCTCCTCGACGCTCTGTTGGAGGATCCTGATCAGCCCATCACTGATGTTGACCTCCTCAGCAAGGAAGAGCGGGAGGCACTGGTCTCACGTTATAATGACACTGAAACTTCTCTCCCAAAGAATAATACCGTTATTGGCCTGCTGAAAGAGCAGACTGCCTTAACACCCGGTGCAGTAGCAATATTAGATGGTGGCAGGGAAATGACATACGGGGAGCTGGACCAACGCTCTGACCGGTTGGCTGGTTACCTTCAAAAAAGAGGTGTTGATAAAGGAATGATAGTGGGAGTATTTATGGAGCGGTCTCCTGAACTGATAGTAGCTCTTATAAGTATACTCAAAACGGGCGCGGCCTTTGTCCCGATTGATTCATCATTTCCGGAAGGGCGCATTTCCTATATCCTGGACGATTGCGGAGCTCCTATTGTTTTGACGCAGAATATTTTTAAAAGCCAGCTGCCGCAGGGTAAATTCGACATAATATCTCTTGACACCATTGCGGACCAGGTTACAGATGACCTTCCTGCTCTTACGGAAAGTATGGCAAACTCTCGAAGCCTTGCATATGTTATATATACATCCGGATCCACGGGCCGACCCAAGGGAGTAATGATTGAACATGGTTCGCTGTTAAACTATCTTTGCTGGGCACGGAAAAAGTATATGCATGACGGCCCACATGATTTTCCTCTCTACTCGACTGTTGCTGCTGATCTGACGATAACATCGATCTTTCTGCCTCTCATCTCGGGGAGTAAGATGGTAGTCTATCGGGAAAGCAGAGACGGTGTTGATCTTTCCATTATGAATGTATTTAAGGACGATGCAGTTGATATCATAAAGTTAACCCCTTCCCATCTGGCGCTCCTGGAAGATGAAAATGTGTCGACTACGAGATTGAAAAAGTTTATTGTCGGTGGTGAAGATTTTAAAACCACTCTTGCACACCGGGTATCCAGTTTGTTCTCCGGAAACATAGAAATATACAATGAGTACGGCCCCACTGAAGCCACAGTGGGATGTATGATTTACCTTTTTGATCCTGATCATGACATTAATACCTCCGTTGCCATCGGAGAGCCCATTGACAATCTGCAGATTTACCTGTTGGATGCCGGCATGAATCCGGTACCTTTAGGTATAAAGGGAGATATGTATATTGCCGGAGCGGGGTTGGCGAGGGGATACCTGAATCAGGAGGAATTGACGGCTGATAAATTTGTCAGCAACCCGTTCCGCCCCGGCGAAAAGATGTATCGCAGTGGAGACGTTGGCCGCTGGAGGTCAGAGGGGGTAATGGAATTCCTGGGCAGAGGGGATGACCAGGTCAAGGTGAAGGGTTTTCGCATTGAACTGGGTGAAATTGAAGCCGCTCTCCTGAAGTATCCCGGTCTCAGGGAATGCTGTACGCAGGTAGTGGATCACCATAGTCATATGCTGCAGGAGGAAATTCGTTACTGCCTGAAGTGCGGACTGGCGTCCAACTATCCCCGTGCGGTAATAGATGCACAGGGTATTTGTTCAGTATGCCGTGAATTTGAACCACAGCGGGAAAAAGCGGGGCAATATTTCAGGACAGAAGAAGACCTCCGCCATATCCTGGATCATGCAAGGGAATCGAGCAGTGGCAGCTATGACTGTCTGATGCAGTACAGCGGCGGGAAAGACAGTACTTATACCCTTTATAAGCTTGTGGAAATGGGGATGCATCCACTGGTATTCAGCATTGATAACGGCTATATTTCTGATAGTGCGAAGGAGAACATCCGCCGGGTAGTGGAGACGCTGAAACTTGACCTTGAATGGGGACATACACTGGCTATGAATGAAATTTTAGTCGACAGCCTGCGGCGATTCAGCAATGTCTGTAACGGCTGTCAGAAGACCATCAATACAATGAGTGTTAACCTGGCCATCAAAAAGGGCATCAAGTATATTTTCACAGGTCTTTCCCGGGGCCAGTCCTTTGAAACGCGGGTGTCCGAGCTGTTTAAAAATGAAATGTTTGACAGCGAGGAGATCGACAGGACTATTATCGAAGCACGCAAGGCCTATCACAGAATGGACGATGCTATATCCAGAAACCTTGATGTATCTGCGTTTCATGATGATTCAGTGTTTGAAAAAATTGAATTTGTCGACTTCTATCGATATATCGATGTAGAGCTGAAGCAGGTGTTGGAATATCTTGACAGGGAAACACCCTGGGTACGTCCTGATGATACGGGCCGGTCCACTAACTGCCTGATCAATGAAGCCGGTATTTATATTCATAAAAAGGAACGCGGTTATCATAACTATGCATTGCCTTACAGCTGGGATGTACGGCTTGGGCACAAAGAACGGGACAGCGCTCTTAAAGAACTTGATGACGACATTGACGAAGCACGGGTAAATAAAATGCTGAAGGAGATTGGATACGATCCTGAAGAAAAAGCATACTCAACTATAGACCGGCGCATAGCGGCCTACTATGTGGGAGACCAGGAGTACTCTTCAGAAGAGATGCGTTCCTTTCTATCTCTTACACTGCCGGCTTATATGATGCCGGCGCATTTTATAAGGATGGAGTCTTTTTCCCTGAACGCAACAGGTAAAGTGGACCGCAGTGCACTTCCGCTGCCTGATACATCACGTACGGGAGCTGCGGGCGAATATGTGGCACCCAGGAATGCTGCCGAAGAACTGCTTGCAGATGCATGGGCAAAAGTACTGGGTGTGGAGCAGGTCGGTATACATGATAATTTTTTTGATCTGGGCGGTGATTCGATCCTGAATATTCAGATAGTAGCCCGCGCAGCAAAAGCCGGGCTGGAATTTACACCGGGTCTGCTTTTTCAGCATCCAACAGTTGCTGAACTGGCTGTTAATATTGATGCCGGCTGCATTGCTGATGCTGAACAGGGACCGGTAAGCGGAGCTGTAAAGCTTACACCTATACAGCATTGGTTCTTTGAGTTTGATTTGCCCGAACCGCAAATCTGGAACATGGTGCTTAAACTGGATGTCTCCTTGGAAATAACTCCATCTATCCTTGAAAAGGCATTTCAACAACTGCTGCTCCATCATGATTCCCTGCGCCTGAGTTTTTTAAAAAAGGCTTCCGGATGGCAGCAGTCCCTGAGGGATGATGACAATTCATTTGCACTGGAATATTACAACCTGTCGGACCTGTCTGAGTCTGATCAGGAAATGTCGATAGAACGGCATGTGAAAAATGCACAATCATCGCTGGACCTTCAAAACGGACCTCTCTTGCTGGCACTGTACTTTGATCGGGGCGAGGACCATTCCAGTCTGTTAGGAGTGATCATTCATCATTTAGCCATGGATGGCGTGTCGTGGTATATTGTACTGGAAGATCTGGAGACTATTTGCCGCGATCTTGCCGCTGGTAAGTCACCGCTTCTTCCTCGCAAAACAACATCTTTCAAACAATGGGCGGACAAGCTGGTCCAGTATGCTAATTCTCCGGCCGCCGAATCGGAGTCGGACTACTGGATAAGTCAGGGCAGGACACCGGTTGCGCCTCTTCCCCGGGACGTTGACCTTCCAGGCAATGGTCTGGAATCGTCGGCCAAAACAATTGTTGTCAAACTGGAACATCAGTATACCCATGATCTCCTGAATAAAGTTACCCTGTCTAACCGCATCGGTGTTGATGAGCTGCTTCTGGCAGCCCTCATGCAGACAATGTGCAACTGGAGCGGCAGTTCTACATTAAGGTTGGATAAGGAAGGTCACGGGCGGGAGGGTGTTATTGATGACGTTACAATATACCGCACGCTGGGGTGGTTTACCTCTGTATTTCCGCTTAACCTTATCCTCCCGGATGAAAAGGGGACCGGCCGGATAATCAGGGCGGTTAAAGAGCATGTACGTTCCATGCCCAACCGGGGTTTTGGATATGGCCCATTGCGCTATTTAAATGAGAACAAGACCATCCGGGATGCTATAAAGCAGGTGCCTGATGCGGAAGTATTATTTAATTATATGGGGTCTATGCAACAGATGACCGGTGATTCTTCAATGTTTCGAATAAACGGTCGTTTGCATGGGTTCTACGGTTCCAAAGGGCAGCGGCCTTATTTGATAGAAATCAATGCCTTTATAATTAATGATCAACTGGAAGTGTACTGGACTTTCAGCACAGAACGGTACAGACCTGAAACCATTGAGAGAATATCCAATGAATTTATTCAGTCTCTTCAAACGATCATAAACGATTGCTTAAAACCGTCAGGTGATGAGTCGAGTGCGTCGGATTTCCCTCTGGCGAATCTTGATGCCGGGAAAATTGATCAGTTGTCCAGGCTGTTGGATATAGCAGATCAAGATGAAGAGTAAATGCGGGATAAAATATAATGACAGCATGATTGAATTACCGTTATGAAAAATGTTGAAGACATATATACATTGTCACCGCTTCAGCTCGGCATACTTTTTCATTGTCTCAAGGAGCCGGAGTCCGGTGTTTATATTGAGCAATACAGCTGCACACTGACAGGTAAATTGGACAATGAACTCTTTCAGCGTTCCTGGCAGTCGGTTATTCAACTTTATCCGGTCTTGCGGACTGCCTTTTTCTGGGAAGGCCTGGATGAACCTCTGCAGGTTGTACGCAGTACAGTGAAGCTTGACTGGAAGACACAGGACATGGATGAAATGTCGGAGAGTGAATTTTCCGAATGGCTTGAGACCTGGCTGCAGGATGACCGGGTGCGGGGATTTGAACTGGACAAGGCCCCCCTGATGCGTTTCAGACTTTTCCGGCTCAGGGAGCATACATATCAATGGGTGTGGAGCTTTCACCACATATTATTTGACGGCTGGTCTACTCAAATTATCATAAGGCAGGTTTTTCAGCATTACCATAAGCTCTGTCAGGGTGAAGCGCCGGAAGGGGATACTACCCGGCCCTATCGTGACTATATTGCATGGCATAAGGAACAAAGCCTGTCCAGTGCTGAAAGTTTTTGGAGGGAGCAGCTAAAAGGGTTTTCCTCTCCTACCCCTATCACAATCCGCCGACTTCAGCCTGACAATATAGGCTACGATCAAAAAGAGCTTTTATTACCGGTGCACATTACGGATGGTCTTACAACGACAGCTAAAAAGAAACGCCTGACGGTCAATACAATGATCCAGGGAGCCTGGGCTATTTTACTGCACAGGTACTGCGGTGAAGAGGATGTTGTATTTGGATCGACTGTTTCCGGGAGACCGGTCTCTTTAGAAGGAGTGGAAAGGATGGTAGGTCTTTTTATCAATACCCTGCCGGTGAGGGCGACCATTAAGCCTGAAATGACGCTCTCCGGCTGGCTGTCACAACTGCAGGGAAGCCAGATAGATGCCCGCGAGTTTGAATACAGCCCCCTTGTAAACGTGCGGGAGTGGAGTGAACTTTCGTCTAGTGTGCCTTTGTTTGATTCCATTGTTGTTTTTGAAAACTATCCTGTGGATGACTCAGCCGGCACTCTAAGCACAGAACTTCAAATTAGTGATGTGGATTATCGGGAGCAAAGTAATTTCCCTCTGGCGCTGCTTGTGGTGCCGGGCAGGAGTTTGCGGCTCATTGCCGTTTATGACCGGAGACTTTTTGCAGAAAAAAGTATTTCAATATTACTGGATCATTTGAGTACGCTCTTGCATTCATTTGCTAATCAACCTGATCAACTGATTAAAGATTTGACGATTTTATCTGATTCAGAACAGCAGCAGCTGATGACATGGAGCGGCACATCAGAGAAAAGGCTGTCGGAGCAATCTGTTTGTTCCATGTTTGAAGACCGGGTTTCTCAGGGGCCGGAAAGAGATGCTGTTGTATACCAGGCCGGCCGGCTCACATATGGTGAACTCAATGTTCGGGCAAATCAGCTTGCTCATTTCCTTCGTCATCATGATGCAGGACCTGGTACAATCATCGGCATCTATCTGGATCGGTCCATAGAGATGATAACTGCCATTCTGGCTGTATTGAAATCAGGAGCTGCATATGTGCCGCTCGACCCAACATATCCCCATGAGCGCCTGGCATACATGATGTCCGATGCCGGCACTGAAGCAGTTCTTACTTGTCGCAGTCTGGAAAGGGCATTGCCGGAGACTCAGTCAAAGGTCATTATTATTGATGACAACAGCTCAAAAATAAGTGAGTTCAGCGATTCAAATCCGGAAGAAAGTGCTCATCCTGATGACCTGGCGTATATTATCTACACGTCCGGTTCAACCGGTAACCCCAAGGGAGTAATGATCAACCGCGGAAACCTTGCACACTCCACTGGAGCGCGGATACGTTACTATGAGAACTCTCCGGATCGTTTTCTGCTACTGTCGAGCATTTCATTTGACAGCTCGGTTGCCGGTATATACGGGACCCTCTGCCGGGGTGGATGCCTTTATATACCTGACAGGGAGCTCTACCGGGATGTCAACTATCTGTCAGGCCTGATTGCTGAAAAAAGCATTACACACCTGCTTGGCATTCCATCACTTTATGGCCATATGCTGGAGTATAATAAAAAAAGTCTCCGATCTCTTCAGACGATTATCGTAGCCGGAGAAATATGCTCTGCCGAACTGTCAGCACTCCATAACTCAGCACTTCCTGAAGCCAGATTATTTAATGAATATGGCCCTACTGAAGCTACAGTTTGGAGTACCGTCTTTGATTGCCGTGAGAATTACTCATCTGTCTCCTTACCGATCGGCAGGCCGATTGAGAACGTACTAATTTATGTCCTGGATAAAGACCTCCGGCCCGTGCCTTCAGGCATTCCCGGAGAGCTCTACCTTGGCGGTGCAGGCATATCTCCAGGGTACCTGAATCAGCCGGAATTGACGGCAGAGCGTTTTATTCCAAATCCTTTTACCGGAAACGGTGAAGGGAGGCTTTATAAAACTGGGGATATGGTATGTTTTCTGGACGACGGAAATTTGGAATTTCTGGGACGTAGCGATGGGCAGGTAAAAATGCGGGGATACCGCATTGAAACAGGTGAGATAGAAAACGTAATTTTGGCCCACCCGACAGTGCGGCAGGCTACAGTCCTTGCGGCCGGGGCAACTGACTTAATAATGCAAAATGATTTTAATCCCGAAAGTCAAAATGTGGAAGATCTTGCCAATGGCTTATCTGCTCTGGGCCCAGACATAGCAGAACAAATTTTAGCAAGAATCGAGACCGGGCCGGAACAAGACTCTGCTGTTGAGAATGTTGAAGATTCTGATCAGATCAACCATGGACAAAGGGCGGAAATACGGACGCACAACCATACTGATTACGATATTGATATAAAAATAAAGTCAAAGAGATTTATCAATCCCCCTCGCACTCTTCAGCGGGAATGGCTGATTCGTCAGGCGATAAATGAGCTTGGAGCCGACCTGGAGCATTTAGATAACGTGTCAAAGCATTTCGTAGCCGGGCGCACTACTGAACTCACAGCTTTTGATATATCTCACTCAGAGCTTGATGACGACCGGATAATGGAAGACTGGCAGATACCTATTATGAAAGCCATGGCCATGCATGCATGCGAATCCTCAGGTGATATCCTGGAGATCGGTTTTGGTCGTGGAATATCATCAGGTTTTATTCAGGAATTTGCAATAAGATCTCACACGATAATCGAATCGAATGAGAGTATTGTTCATCAGTTTTTTGATCCCTGGAAACAGAAGTATCCCGGCAGGAAGATAAGGATGATTCAGGGTCGCTGGCAGGATGTTCAGGACCAGCTGGCTACCTATGATGCTGTCTTTTTCCACGCTTTCCCCTTGAATGAAGAAGAATTTGAAAAATACGTATTAAACAGCATCACCTTTGCAGAGCATTTTTTTCCCGAGGCGGCACGTTTGCTTAAACCCGGGGGTGTTTTTACATACTTAAGCACAGAGATAGATTCGCTGAGCCGGCGTCACCAGAG
>PIVU01000629.1 GCA_003354025.1 Nitrospirota bacterium | reverse complement strand
AAAACGCTGCTCATAAATTCTTTTGTGCGTGAATGCTGGGGATTTACAAATATATCAGGAGGGCTGCCCACCTCAAGGACTTCTCCGTTATCCATAAAAACAACCCTGTCAGCGACTTTCTGTGCAAAGCCAATTTCATGGGTAACAACAACCATTGTCATCCCTTCCCTTGCAAGCGAAACCATTACATCGAGCACTTCATTAATAAGCTCCGGATCAAGGGCGGATGTAGGCTCATCAAAGAGCATGATCTTTGGCTTCATTGCAAGGCTTCTTGCTATCGCAACCCTCTGCTGCTCCCCTCCTGAAAGCTGTACAGGAAAGGCATCACGCCTATGTGTAAGCCCTACTTTTTCGAGGAGTTTCTCTGCCCTCTCGGTTGCCTTTTTTTTGCTTAAACCCCTGACTTTACAGGGAGCAAGGGTAATATTTTTCAGTGCGGATTTATGCGGATAGAGATTGAAATGCTGAAAAACCATGCCTATTTCCGCCCTGAGTGCAGTCAGATTTGTTTTGGGATCAGAGAGATACATGCCGTCAACAATTATTTCACC
>PIVU01000628.1 GCA_003354025.1 Nitrospirota bacterium | reverse complement strand
CCCAGAGAAGTTATAACAACATTACGTGAACCGGTCCTCAGCACTGCCTCTGAAGGAACCAGTACTGCTTCATCTCCAATAGTCGACTTAATCAAAACATCGGAATACATATCGGGCTTCAGTTTTAATCCGGGATTTTTAAACTCCATCCTCACGTCCACTGTTCGAGTTTTTTTGGAAAGATAGGGATATATAAAAGTGACCTTGCCTTTATAAATAGTTCCAGGATCATAGGAAAGAGTCATTTCAGCCTTCTGTCCTGCTTTGATAAAAGGGAGTTCATACTCGTACACTGATGCAATGACCCACACTTTGGACAAATCGGCGATCTTGTACAGTTCTTTCATGGGGCCGATTTTCATACCCTTTAGCACAGTCTTCTCAATAACAACACCGGACCTGGAAGTATAGAGCTCCATATCTTTTTTTACCTCACCGCTTTTTTCCAGTTCATCAATCTGTTCAGTACTGAGGTCCATATATAGAAGTCTCTTCCTTGCCGCTTCAGCCAGGGATACTGCGCCCTGCTTCACTTCCGGAAATTCAGATCCTGA
>PIVU01000134.1 GCA_003354025.1 Nitrospirota bacterium | reverse complement strand
ATAGCTTTCCGGCAAGAAGTCTCAGATAATTTTCAGCCCCTCCGTAGGGAGTATAGTTTTTTCTGACAAGAGCGATTTTCATTTTATATATTTTGCCTGCAGGAATCTGTGAGATAAAAAAAGATATGCTTCATAAAACGGGTTAACTACTTTACCTCAGCTTCCTGACCTCTGAATTGAAGCTGATATAGATTACTGTAAAGACCGCCTTTATTGAGAAGTTCCTCATGGGTACCCATTTCAACTATTCTGCCTTTGTCCATTACAACAATCCGGTTTGCTTTTCTTACAGTGGAAAGCCGGTGAGCAATAACAATTGTCGTTCTGCTCTCCATAAGTTTTTCCAGTGCATTCTGTATCATCATCTCCGAAGCCGTATCAAGAGATGATGTTGCTTCGTCAAGGACCAGCACCGGAGGATTTTTGAGTATTGCCCGAGCGATTGAAAGCCTTTGCCGCTGTCCGCCGGAAAGCCTCAGTCCCCTTTCACCGATAAAAGTATTATAGGCCTCGGGGAATGCGCGGATAAATTCATCGGCATAGGCGGCTTTTGCCGCATCAATAACTTCCTCTTCAGAAGCATCAGGACGTCCGTATCGAATATTCTCCAGCACTGTGTCATTAAATAGAATTACATCCTGACTTACAATTCCAAGAAGAGACCTCAGGGACTTTAATGTAAACTCTGCAGTGTTAATTCCATCTACCTCAATATGGCCTTCATCGGGCAGATAAAATCTCGGAAGCATATTAATAAGGGTCGTCTTTCCACCTCCGCTTTTACCCACAACAGCAATGAGGTCACCTTTATGGATATTGAGACTTATGGCATCAAGGGCCTTACCCTCGGAAGCAGGATATGCAAAGGACACTCCTTTGAAATCAATACTGCTGTCAAAGCTGTCTTTAACTGTTGTGCCGCCCTTTTCAGTTTCCATATCAAACACATCAAATATCCTTTGAAGCGGGGCCCTGGCTTTTTGTATCCCGTTGTTCACTTTAGCAAGGCGTTTTGCGGGGGTATACAATAAAAACACTGCCGTAATAAATGAGAAGAAGTCGCCAATAGTCATAACGTCTGTAACAATTAAATGTCCTCCATACCATATAACAAAGGCTATACCCAGCCCTGCAACAGTTTCCATAATCAGTGACACAAACTCCGCTACCCGAACCGACCGCATATTCTCCCTGTAGAAGTCTTTACTGTTGCTGTCGAAACGCTGCTCCTCTTTCTCCTCGGTACTGAAGGCCTTAATAATCCTTACTCCTGTAAAACTCTCCTGGAGAATTTCTGTAATCATGGATATCTTTTTCTGTGTCCTGCTGCTGATCGACTTAAGACGTTTGCCCAGCCTTCCTGCTCCGTAAAAAGCAACGGGTAGAATCACAAACGCTATCAGTGCAAGGTCCCAGCGCCTCCAGAATGCAACGCCTGCCAGTGCAATCAGTGTTGCACTTTCGATAAAAAGATCTTTTATTGTGAGAGAGACAACATCCTGAAGTGCATTAGTGTCGTTAACTACTTTCGACATAAAGGATCCGCTTGAGTTAGTGCTGAAACGGCTTACAGGGAGATTGATTATATGGCTGTAGAGCCTGTTACGCAATTTCATTACCATTTTCTGGGATGCTGATCTCATCAGGTATTCATGGCAGAACGTAAAAACTCCTTTCAGCATGAATATGATAAAAACGCCTATGGGCAGCAGGAAAATAAGCGCAACATCTTTTTTGACAAGTACATCATCCAGCGCCGGCTTCACCAGCCATGCTACGGATGCATTAATACCCGATATAAGCAAACTTATGAACGCGGCCAGCGCAACTCTTTTCCAGTAAGGCCTGACCAGGCCTATAAGTGTCTTAAACTCTCCCATTAAATAGACCTCTGTTTTCAAGCACCTTCAAATATTTTAGAAACGTATATATGCTGTAAAGTATTGCGAGCACAATTCCGTGGCCCCCGTCTCTGAAGCCCTGCCGCACTACATACATTTTAATAAATACAACAACAGGGCTGAACAGCATTGATAAGACTGATGCGACCATGCCTTTACCACGCATCTCCTTTGCTGCAAGATCAGAATAATTTTCCATTTTTTTAATATAGTCCGAGATTGTCCTGTAAGTATAATGTTCAAAGGGGGCCTGCAAATAACCCACAGGGCCTTTCACATTTACCTTTTCATGCACTTCTCTTGTCTCCATGTGAGACATATCTTTTCTAAAAAGCCTTAAAGTATGGTCAGGCCACCACCCGCTGTGCTTTATCCACTTGCCGAGGAAAAAGTTTTTCCGGGGGATATAATATCCGTTGAAAGAATTATCGGCAATTTTCAATTCTATTTCTTTCTGCAAATCGGGAGTTACCCGCTCATCAGCATCAAGTATTAATACCCATTGTTTTTCAGCATAATCCATTGCAGTCTGCTTCTGCCGGGCAAATCCCTGCCACTTATGCTGAAAAAACCTGCAGTTAAATGTTTTACAGATTTCAACGGTCTTGTCTTCACTGAATGCATCAACAACAATAACGTCTTCAAATTCATCAACACTTTTAAGGGCATCATGAATATTCGACTCTTCATTATGCGTTATTATTGCAACTGAAACAGAAATTTTACTCATTTATACATAGCCTTAGACAGGCCCTCTCAAGTCATACCATTGTAATTATGATTTTTTTTGCTGTATTATAACAGATTGATGTCTGTTCTCATCGAAGCAGGGCATTTAAGGAACATAACAGATTAATTATTAATATTCAGATAGTATTTTACAAATCCTTTATTTTATGATAAACAGCCTATATGTTAAAAAAAGGTTTTAATTACCGGAGGTCAAATTGAAGAAGAAATCAGAAAATAGCCAGTTTCGGGGAAAAAATGTACTTGTTACAGGCTGCGCCGGATTCATCGGCTGGAAAGTTTCAACACTACTGCTTGAAATGAACAAGAATGTTATCGGCGTTGATAATATGAACAACTATTATGATCCAGGTCTCAAAAAGTTGAGATTGAAATCATTAAAAAACCACCCGAACTTCAGTTTTCACAAGACTGATATCGGAGAATATAAGAAACTGAAAAAAGTATTTGAAGCCCACAAGGTCAACGCAGTTATTAACCTTGCGGCAAGGGCAGGAGTCAGGGCCTCGGTAGAGGACCCATGGGTATATCTAAAGACGAATACGGAAGGAACGCTTAATCTCCTTGAGTGCGGCAAAGTCCATAAAGTGAAGAAGTTTGTACTTGCATCAACTTCAAGCCTTTACGCATCACTTGATATGCCCTTCAAAGAAACTTCAGTAACCGATTCACCCCTCGCGCCTTATTCAGCAACTAAAAAAGGTGCAGAAGCTATTGCACATGCATATCATTACCTTTATGGAATGGATATAAGCATATTGAGATATTTCACAGTATACGGCCCGGCAGGCAGACCGGATATGAGTATCTTCAAATTTCTCAGGAGCATGGATAAAGGCATACCGATCCCGCTGTACGGAGACGGCAGTCAGACCAGAGACTTTACGTTTATTGATGATATTGCAGACGGTACTATCAGGGCTTTGAGACCTGCAGGTTATGAAGTATTCAATCTTGGAGGAGACCATCCCGTCAAACTGAACTATGTCATAGGACTGCTTGAAAAACACCTTGGCAAAAAAGCAAAGATTAAAAGATACAAACTACACCCGGCTGATGTTACCGCAACATGGGCAAACATTGACAAGGCGAAAAAAGTACTTGGATGGAAACCTACTATGTCGCTGGAAGATGGCATTGAAAAGACAGTTCAATGGTTTATTGATAACAGGGACTTTGTCAGAAAACTGGAGTGGGTCGACTAATATTTTTCATTTATCTGTAGGGGCGGGGTAATCCCGCCCTTACTATTAACGCCATCATGTTAATTCAACGACCCCTTTAAAAGCCTCACATCATCTACCCAGGCAGTACCTTTACCATCAATCACGACGTTGAGTTTTATCAGATCGGGATTCTGACCCTGCTCCAGAAAAAACGGGGTCTCTACTGTAGTCCATTCGTTCGTTCCGGTCAGAGGAGATTGAAGGTTCCTTGAGAAAAATTCCCCTTTGTCAGAAAAGACGCACCACATCTCAAGATAAACCTGTCCGTCAATGTCTTTTGTGCGCAGCTTTGCCCTATATATCAATCTGGCATTTTCAATATCTATAGTATTAATTTCAAATATCCTGACTACCGTGGATTCCGATGCATCTATGCGCAGCGATCCCTTGCCATCACTAGAAATTTTTTCGTCAAATTGTACACCTGAATTGCTTATAATCGAATCAAGACTGTTAAGTGTGTAGTGTTTTAACTCAATGTCCAGAACTGATGTATTACTGCACCCTCCCACAATACAACACAAGGCTGCCAGTGTACATAATACTGAATCTCTCATGTTCATTGTTACTGCCTCCTATATGAATTAAATCCTCCTGAGGAGCAATCCATTTTGTCCTCCAAAAATAATTTTATCATTCTGACCTTTTTTGTAAGATACAAGATCCGCAAGGATTTCAAGTCCGTTGTTTTTTGCTAAAGACTTTGCATATGATAGAGAAATTATCAAGTTTGTAACATTAACCTTGGCAGGCAATTCGTGAAAGCCTTTTAAGAGAAGAAAACGTTCTGCAATTTTGTCTATAAAATACAGTGCTCTTGAGCTTGTTTTCCCTGACAACATTTTCTTTCTTCCGAAATATATAACAGCAATGCCTCCGGGTTTTAAAACCCTGCCCGCTTCCTTTAAATATTCTTTGAAAATATTTAATGTCTCTACGTGCTGTAAAACTATAAATGAATAAACAAAATCAATTGATGCATTATTTACTGGAATGTCACTTCCTTTTGTTTTTATCAGTTGAAAATTATTAATTCCTCTCATCTTTAGTTCATCTTCGACTAGTTGATTGTTTTCATGTATATCAACACCTATCACACTTTTGAAATAAGGGCTTGCAGCGGCTAGCAGCCTGCCGCCCCCATGACCAATTTCTAATGCTACTTTATCTTCCTGCCCAGTTAGGAATTTCAATGATGGATATGCAATATGCTGCATAAAGTCCCAACTGCCTTTGATAAATGCCGCTTCTTTGTCTCTGGCACTATCAAACCATGTGAAGAAATCATTGTCAGAAGAGGATGCAGCTTTTGATATTTCCTCCTTGAAGCCGGTGATGTGCCCTCTATTTTCAATGTCCCGGCCAGTGGCCATATAGGTCTCCTTAAGTTTATAGCGTTTTTTTGATTCCAGTATTATACAGAATTTGTACAATAATGAGAGTACACATATTAAATTCGGGGTTTGATAAAAATGAGTCTTTCCTGCTATGTAACGTTGATTACGTTCTTTAGGCAAAAAGACAACTCAATAGTTGCCTTCTGAGTTGTTAAACAATCTGAGAAGAGGTAATAACATGGGCATGATTAGCGGCCAACTATATTCCTACTCTACCGTAAAGGGCACTGTTTTCAAAACATTTCCACCGGAATCATGGAGCTCAACTTTCCACTCACCCGTTAATCCCCCAAGCTTCTTGCTTGAATATGTTCTCCATCTGGGACTAACACCAAGAGGCAGTTCAACTGATGCCTTTTTTGTGTCTCTATGATACCAGACAAAGCTGACACTGGTTGCAGCCTTAATTTCACTTGCCTCCAAAAAACAGTATACTTTTTCAGTGGAAGCGGAGTAGGCACTGACCACTCCGACAGGTTCCCTGTCTTCTATGCTTCCTGCTATAACCATTCGGCTGATGGAGAATGCAGGCTCAGACATACCGGCATTCTCTTCAGATGCAAAAACAGCTAATGGTGATATTGCCAATATTACAGCTAAATATAATAGTAGTACTGCAACTTTTTTCATTGTTGTCCTCCTTTAATAAAAGTCAGCATTGAATATAGAATAGTATAGAAAGCTTAATCCATATCATATTACGTGTCAAGAATAATGAAAACGAAACTCCTTCTAATCAATCCCTGGGTATATGATTTCTCCGCATTAAACCTCTGGTCAAAACCATTAGGTCTTCTAAGAATTGCCGAATTCCTGAGCCAGTTCGACGTAGAGCTGGAACTAATCGACTGCACAGACGAAATCAGGACACATCGGAAATACGGCACAGGAAAGTATTCCAGGCAAATCGTAAAAAAGCCGGAATCTCTCAAATCTGTCCCCCGGAATTTCGCCCGCTACGGCATATCAGTAGAGGATTTTAAAGATAAGCTCAGGCGCGCAATGCCATGCAGCGCAATACTTGTAACTTCAATTATGGCCTACTGGTATCCCGGAGTACAAAAAGCAATTGAAATAATAAAATCCATGATGCCGGGAACACCGGTTATATTAGGGGGAATATATCCATCGTTATATCATCAGCATGCATTGGATAACTCTGGAGCGGATTTGATTTTCAGGGGATCCATTAATACTGCCGACATGATATTGTCAGACGACAAAACAAATTCAGAGAGTCAAAAATTTATCGATACCCTTGAAAACATCGGTATACTTTTAAATCACAAATGCAGCCCGAAACCATACTACTCTCTCGGGTTTTATGGTTCATATTCATTTGCCCCTCTTCTTACGAGCACAGGATGTCCTTTTAGTTGTTCTTACTGTGCGTCTTCCATTCTTTCCGAAACATTTATTCAAAGAGACCCGTCACACATTGTGAAGGAATTACAAGAGCTGTATGCACTGGGAGTAAGAGATTATGCCTTCTATGATGACGCTCTCCTTGTTAACGCGGATAAATATCTGAAGATTATTCTCAGGGAGATTATTAATTCAGGTATGCAGATTCGTTTTCACTGTCCTAACGGCATCCATGCACGGCATATAGACAATGAACTTGCTCTGTTAATGAAGCAGTCCGGATTTACGACATTAAGGTTAAGCCTTGAAACCGTTAACAGCACAAGGCAGAAAACCACGGGAGGCAAAATAACTTCAGAAGCCTTTCTAAGGTCAGTTAATCACCTGAAAAAAGCCGGATTTACAAAAGAACATCTTGGAGTATATTTAATGTACGGTCTTCCCGGACAGAAACTGGAAGAAGTACTGGAAGGCGTGGCTTTTCTAAAGAGCATTAATGTGCGTATAAATCTGACAGAATATTCCCCCATTCCCGGGACGTCATGCTGGGACGAGCTAGTCAGTTCAGGAGTAATTACAGACAGTATAGACCCTCTGCTGACAAACAATTCAGCATTCTCTCTTCTTTTTTCAGGTTATGGTACAGACGCAATTGATGACCTGAAGAATCATGTAAAACAATATAACAGCGAAGGGTAATAGGGCATAACTTCCCGTTAACATGGCTTAATGCCCTGACATATATGTTCAATAAGCCACGGACAGGATATACAGGGCTAAAGATAATTAATGAAAAACTCGATAAGATCTATACGGCATAGAATATCACAATCATTTTTTGTTACAGGGGGAAAGTCTAGATGAAAAACATCATTTTTATTATTGTCCTGATAGGAATTGTGGCAATTTCAAATGCGGTAAGAATGAAGGTAAAGTCTGATGAAGTAATTATGCACTCCCAAAATGACATTTCTGCTGACTATCAGCAGATTTCATTTACGTTCCTGTCAGCAACAAATGATATAATTCCATTGCAGTCTTCTGTTGGCACAGAACCGGGCAAATCAACGGTTAAAGACTAGTAGTCATAATCCTTTAGCAGGTCTATTCAGACTTCGGTTCTTCCGCCTTTTGACCTTCGGCAGTCTTACCTTCAGCACTTTCAGAAGCAGTCTCTTCATTCCCCTTTTCAGCAGCGGTATTCTCGGCTTCGGCAGCAGAGATTTTAGAATTTGCTTCCACTGTCCATGGCGATACAGGGAATGCCGCAATAAGCTCGTGATATTTTTCAAGCGCTTTATCGGACGCGCCGGTACTATCAAGGTGTCTGGCTTCCATCGCCAGCGCTGTATCTTTAAAAATACCGCTGTTTACTTTACCCAGGCTTTTTAGTGCATTAAGAGCATCATCATTCTGCTCTGCCCTGAAGTATGCCGATGCGAGCTTTTGATATACAAGAGGAAGAATCGCTTTGTCTCCCCCAAACTTTTTCGTGAAAATTTTGTACTGACTAATGGCATTCTGATAGTCGCCAAGATTAAAATAGCTGTTTCCGAGATAAAAAAGGGCTGTTGGTGTGGCCTTTGTATCTACTGCCTCCTGATATAATTCTACAGCTTTTTTCCACCTGTCCTCCTGGGAAAGAGAGTCGTCTTCTATTTCGCCGTAATAATATTGGCGGGCCTCAGTCTCTATGGAATATGCCTTTTTGTACTGGGATGATGAGTAAATAGAAGAAATGAAAAACAGGGCAAATATGCCTACAATAGCTGCCACTCCTATCATTACCTGCTGCTGTTTCTTCTTCAGGGCTTCTACTGTCTGACGTGCAACACTCTTTACGTCCTCGTCCTGCATCGTCATCTTTTTTACGGCCTTCTTCTTTATAATCTTAGGCATTTAACTCCTCCCGGTTTTATCTGCAAGCTTTTGTGAATTAGCAAAAATTGTATTTAAGTTTTCTTCCGGAATCCCGCAGGCACGAAGTATCAGCTCGGCCCGCTCTCTGGAAATCAGGTCTTCCGGTGCATGAGAATCGGTATTTATAACCATAGACGCGCCCGTAACCATTGCCATTTTAGCAACATGCCCGTTTGTAAGGCTGTGTCCTTTCCTTGATGTAATTTCAAGAGCTACACCGTTTTTCTGTGCAAGGGCAGCGTCTTCGAGAGTGATCATTCCAGGATGAGACAATATATCCGCTCCTGATTCAATACCGGCCCTGTTTGTGCCTGGCAGAACCGGCTCGGTAATTGTCTCTCCATGCACAACCACAATAGCAGCGCCAAGGCTTCGGGCCTTCTTCACAAGTCCGCCAATAAGCTTCGGCGGGACATGTGTTAATTCCGCTCCGGGAATTACCTGCAGCGGGGTGCTCTCTGAAAGTGCTTTTGATGCTTCAACCAGTCTTGGTATTACAAAATCCAGGTTGGACATATCCATATGGTCCGTCAGTGCAATTGCCCTGTAGCCTGCATTATTTGCTCGCTGGACTAGTTCTGCGGGAAGCAGTACTCCGTCACTAAAAAGTGTATGGGTATGTAAGTCAATCATAACTATGTAACATACAGAAATTTCGGCCAAAATGTCAAAGAGAAGATGATGGTTCTGGATATTTTGACATGTAATTTCCTATAAAGTATTATATTCAACTATGAAAGATATAAAACTAACGGAAAAGGTCAAAGCCGGGGGCTGAGCAGCTAAATTAGGTCCGGCGGACCTTTCGGAAATTTTAAAGGATGTG
>PIVU01000627.1 GCA_003354025.1 Nitrospirota bacterium | reverse complement strand
TCCGCTACGGCGCCCAAAAAAGACGCGCCTTCGCTACGTCGTTTCGTTCTTTCTTTCGCGTCAGCGTGTGGAACACACAGTTGTTTGTGGCAAAGTGTTGAGGGCTGTTTTAGTCATTCGTAATCATCATGTATTTTTTGTGTGCTGCTTGCCTGAGTTTTTGTTCGCTTGCCTTTCCTTCGCTTGCTTGCTTGCTTGCTTGCTTGTTTGTTTGCTTGTTTGTTTGTTTGTTTGTTTGCTTACGTGTTTGTTTGTTTGTTTGTTCGTTTGATTGTTTTCCTCTATGTTTGTTTGCTTGTTTGTTTGCTCTTTCGCTTGATCAATCGACTGTTTGTCTGTTGGCTTGCTTACCTGTTTTTTTTGCTATCCCTTTTTTCGCAGCGTCGGTTCTCGGCTGCAGTGTTTATTCTGCGCCTGCGCTCTGTTTCACAACTTCTCTTCTTTCCTTTTTCTTTCCTTTCTGCTCGCATTATTTCTTTCTCTATCCCTATTTACTTGCTTACTTTCTTCTTCTCTCTTTCCTAATTTTATACCTGGCATTGTCTGTTTCTATTGG
>PIVU01000366.1 GCA_003354025.1 Nitrospirota bacterium | reverse complement strand
GCGGCTGATGATGTTTTGCAGACTCAGGATCAGAGATGTTCGAAGCCTGACGAGGTGCCCTCTCTTTCTTAACAGATCCCGGATGGGGCGATCTTCTTTTGGGTAGATATATCCTTCAGGTAATATCCCCAGCCGTAACATCTCTGCTAACCAAAAGGCATCGTGCTTGTCGTCACTATATTTCAAACCTTTGTATTGCTGGATACCTGCCGGGTTAGCCAGGTGTACTTTGTATCCTTCTTCCATTAATAGATCAACCAGCCAGTACCAGTTATAAGTTGACTCTACTACTATCCCTGTAATGTTATCTTTGTGAGGCATGAGTGCAGTAAGGATATTCTCCGGATCGTTTCGTAACCTTCGTTTATACACTCTCTTTCCTTTCTCATCAATAATTGCTAAATAATTATTGCTTGAATGAAGATCAAATCCTGTGTACAATTTCATATGGCACCTCCAAGGTTAAAGTTGGTAGCTTTTCCTGCAGCATATCAGATTATATTCGATCTGCTATGCTCAGGAGGTGCTTTATATGATTATCAGGTCTCCATTCTTCATAAATGGATAAAACCCTAATAACTGCTCTTATTGTCTCGATACTGCCCCGACTTTTTAGCAACTCTGTCTATAGCAGCATCTTTATCAGTGGCTTTTGATTTAATAAGACCTTTAAAATCTGAAATCGTACCTCGCTGAAGAATATGAAAGCCTCTTTCTGTCTCTACTATAACCGGATCGTCTGATTCGTAATTATTCAATAATGCGTCAGCAATCACCGGATGTAAATTTGATGGATCTACCAGCCCTATATACCCGCCAGCATATGCATTGGATCCCATTGATTCCTTGAAAGCAACGTCCTTAAACAGTTCTCCTTTTGAGATGCGATTAATAATATCCTCTGCCTTTGCCCTGGAATCGACAAGAATCTGCCTTAAGTACAATTTTTCTCTGCTACTGTGATCAGATTTATCTGAAGTATTTAATGGAGTTTCATTCTTCGCTGCAACGGTCACTAAAGCTCTTCCGTCACTATAAACCTTGTCCTTAAAATACACAGTATTTGTAATTGGAGCGCTTGAGATTTTGTAATTTGTGTCTGTAAATGAATCGATGCGATAATTGGCATCACTCATTGATACGCCAAATGCTAATACAGCAGAAGCGATAACTGGAATAATTAATTTCTTTCTCATTTCTCTGATCTCCTTTAAGGCTATAAGTTTTTTATAGCCTTTATCATGAGTATATTATCCAATAAGTGAGTTTAGCAGTAAAGGTATTATTCACATTAGAGGGTAGTATCAGGGCTCCATTCTTCACATGAGTGGTGTTAGGTCTACGATCGTGTCATTCAGGAGATGGTTATTGAAGCAGGCAGGTATGTGTGGATTGCTACGGCTGACATTAAGGGCTTGTATGTTAAGAGAGGAAATAAGATGGTTCCTTTTCTTGGTGTGCTTTCCGATATGATACGGATTGCCCGTTGTAAGGAAAATGAGAAGGTGGTGTCACCCATTGAAACAGATAGAATATTATAGTTATAATATTTTTTACGCAGTTATTTCTTTGTTCTGCAAAAGGTTGAATATCTTTGAAAGATTCTCTTGTTTTTCACTTAATAAAAACGTATATCATCGCTGTTGTCTTTCTGCTTCTCTTCTCCGCCGAAGCATCTGCTGAGTTTGTAGATGCTCAGAATTGTTTGTTATGTCACAGATACCCGACTCTTGGCAGGTATGATGACAAAACAGGTGAAAAGAAGGTCTTCTATGTAAATGAGGCGAGCTACTCCGGTTCTGACCACGGTGTTTTAAGGTGTACGAATTGTCACGTTGAACTTTACCGGCTTCCGCACGACAATCCCAGGAAGGTTGACTGTTCCATAAGGTGCCATGTAATGGATAAATCAACGAAACAGGATTTCTCACATTCAACTATGGTGAAAAAATATAAGTTGAGCGTTCATGGAGGCGGAAGGTCTGAAAAAGTTGACAGATTTCCTGAGGATTTTCCAAATTGCCAATATTGTCATGATAATGAACTATCCAGTTTGTTTGACATGTCAGGCAGCAGGGCTTTATCAAAGGAGTCGGACAAAGGTCATGTATGGGAAAGAAGGTCCCAGAGAAAAGTCATTGAACTTTGTACCAGCTGCCACAGTGACAGCAAAATGATGTATCGCCATGGCCTTGAAACTATTGATACGTTTAAGGATTCCTTTCACTGGGAACTGATCAAGTATAGTGTTGAAAACGCCCCTGACTGCATCAGCTGTCATGTTCCCCAGGG
>PIVU01000133.1 GCA_003354025.1 Nitrospirota bacterium | reverse complement strand
ATGACGTTGCAGATCATTGATAATAAATTTGAAAGTGTATGGCCCGGAGAAATTGCAACATCAAAATACCGGACCCCTCCAGACTGGAGGACTACTGAAAGCAAGTGACAGTAATGAATGCAAACCTATATATCAAATCACATTATCTGGAAAGATTAAATGTGTGAAAAGCTGAAAGGAGGTGTAATTTTTACAGCCTGTGCAAATAGGTTTTTATACACAGCCTGTTTGAATCACTTGCATTGCTCACTAACTGACAATGCGTAACAATAAAAAATGGAGGGTAGAAAAATGAAGAAATGGTTTTATGTTTTAACCATAGGTTGTTTAGCGCTGATGTTAACATTTGCATTTCTGGCGGACGTAGCGGCTAAAAAGAGAGTCGTATTCGGAGGTGGCCCCGCAGGCGGAACTTTCCAGGTAGTTGCTAATGCGATACAGACATATAAACCTGTTAAAAATATAAGTGGATTCACCGTAAAGGCACAGTCATCTGCCGGTTCCGTAGAAAACTTGAGAAAAGTAAATAAAGGGAAGCACCAATTCTCGGTTGTCTATTCAGGCCATGTGTATCTGGGCAGAAACGGGCTGATGAAAAATGATCCCAAGAAATACGAAGACGTAATGGCAGTAGCTTATCTGTATGGTGCTCCTGCACAGCTTGTAGTCAAGAAGGGTTCCGGAATTAAGAGCACAAAAGACCTGGTCGGCAAAAAAGTCGGCGTAGGTAACGCGGGCTCCGGAGCATTTGCCAATTGCGAGATGTTCTTTAGCCATCTCGGAATCTGGGACAAGATCGAAAGAAACGCAATGGGATACAACGATGCAGCCCAGGCCTTTGGCAATAATCAACTTGACGCATTCTGGCTGTTTACCGCCTTCCCGAGTGGCGCGGTCATTATGGCGGCACAGACAAACGACATCGAACTCATTAACCTTGGGAAGGACGCTGAAGACAGTGGTTATTTCAAAAAATATCCCTACTTCGGAAAACTGACGGTCCCGGCCGGTACTTATAAAGGTGTTGACACTGACGCCCCATCATTTTTTGATTCAACACTATGGGTAGCGAATTCTAAAGTGTCTGCTGATGTGGTCTATGAGCTGCTTTCAAAGGTTTTCACCGATGAAGGCCTGGCCCATATGGTAAGTCAGAAAAAAACCTTTAAAGCAATGAAAGTTGCAGATGGTGTTAAAGGTATCGTTACACCGCTTCACCCCGGCGCTGAAAAGTTCTGGAGAGAAAAGGGTGTTATAAAATAGAGATGGTGATCGTAGGGGCGGGTTTCAAACCCGCCCTTACAGTTGAAGGGGGAACATGTTTGAAAAATTAAATAAAGTCGAAAAAGTAATATTTGATGCCTGTTCCATTACACTTGTCCTTTTCTACTCTTACTCCGCGGTGCTGCAACCGGCATCAACTCAGTATCACAGGGGTATATATGTTATTTTGACCTATGTTCTCGTTTTTTTAATCTATCAGTCAAAGTCCCGTATCATGAGGGTTGTTGACTATGTGCTGATGCTGCTTTCTATCGTGAGTATCGGTTACTGGATATTGAATTTTGAAGCTATAAACTATCGCACCGGTGCAGAGAACCAGCTTGACATGATTATGGCCGTCATTGGTGTTCTTATTGGTATCGAACTGGCCAGGAGGGTGGTTGGACCTGTTTTTGTAATTCTGGGGAGCGTGCTGCTGTTATATGGTGTCTATGGTGACTATATGCCTGACCTGATCTCTCATGCAGGGGACACATTCCCGGAATTATGCATAAGCATCTTCTATAAGAGCGACGGCATATTCGGGATCATGGCAAATGTCCTGGCAACCTATGTGCTTCTTTTTGTTATATTCGGGGCTTTTCTCGAAAAGTGCGGCGCCGAGAAATTTTTCATCGATTGGCCCCTGGCCGCAGTCGGGCATAAAGTCGGAGGACCTGGCAAGGTGTCCGTTATCGCAAGCGGACTGTTCGGCTCCATATCAGGAAGCGCGATCGCAAACACGGTTTCCACCGGTGCCTTCACCATCCCGATGATGAAGAAGGCAGGTTTCAAACCACATGTAGCCGGCGGAATTGAACCGGCTGCGTCTATCGGTGGAATGTTCATGCCGCCCATTATGGGAGCGGGCGGATTTATCATGGCGGAACTGACGGGTCTGCCCTATTCGAAAATAATGCTTGTTGCCATATTCCCCGCTCTCATGTATTTCTACAGCGTCTACCTGATGGTCCATTTTTACGCAAAAAAGAACAATATTGTGGGTAAAAAATCGGAACACAGTGCCATGGAAATATTAAAAAAAGAATGGTTCTACGCTCTGCCGCTTATTGTAATCACCGTTTTTATGCTGAGCGGATATTCTCCTGCCTATTCAGCAATTCTGGGCATTGTTACCTGCCTGGTTATCAGCTGGTTCAGGAAGGACACACGTATTGACCTGAAACGCTTCGTTGAAGCGTCCAGAGCCGGTACGGAAAGCAGTCTCAAGATCGGCGCCGTTGTAGGGGTTATCGGCATTATCATTGGTGTGCTCACTTACAGCGGACTGATGCTTACTATTGCTGACATCGTGATTGAGCTTGCAGCGGGAAAACTGTTCCTGACTATTCTCCTGATCGCACTCGTCTCTCTCGTCCTCGGGATGGGGGTCCCTGTTACAGCCGCATACCTTATCACCGCTGTTGTCGCGGTCCCGGCCCTGACTCATCTCGGGGTGAATGAAATTGCGGCCCATATGATCGTTTACTGGCTGTCGCAGGATTCAAACATTACACCGCCTGTATGCATTGCCGCCTTTGCCGGCGCAACCATCGCGAAGGCCAATATGTGGAAGACTGCTTTCTCAGCTTTCAAGTTCGCAAAATTCCTGTACTTGGGCGCGTTCCTGTTCGGCTATGTCCCGGGCTTTACCTTGAACGGCAGTACTATGGACATTGTGAAGGCATTTACTCTCATCATTATCGGCACCTATGGCTACACATGGATTATGAGTGGGATATGGATGGATCATTTTAAAAAGTCTCCGGCAAAATAAACATGTAAGGGCATGGCGCACCATGCCCCTTAGAAAAGGTAAAGAACATGACAAAAAAAGTACCTAAAGCAGTACCAAAAATCAAATACAATAAAATCCTCTACACAACCGATCTCTCCGAGAGCGGGCGTTACGCCTTTCACCATGCAGCAAGTCTTTCCTCCTGCTATGGAGCGGAGATTACAGTGATTCACGTTGTAGAAGGCGGGCCCGAGCTTGACAGGCGCCTGCTAGGGTATGTTGACGAAAAGCTCTGGTCTGAGATTAAGACACGGAATTTGAAGGAAGCTAAAAACCTGTTGATCAAACGCAAAAGAGATAATGTAGCGATCCTCGAATGTGTAGGTCAGTTCTGTGAAGAAATGCAGGCGGATGTAACATACGGCATAGTAGTGAAGATGGGAGACCCTGTTGCAGCGATTATCAAGGAAGCGGAAAAAGGGAATTATGATTTGATAGTAATGGGCAGTCACAGCCAGGGCTCTCTCAAAAGTGCAGTCATGGGAAATACCGTGAAATCAGTGGTCAAGAGGTCCCGTGTGCCGGTACTGGTAGTGCAGGTGCCCGGGAAATAATCATTAAAAAAGGGATTCAAGGGGTCAAGGATTCAAGGGTAAAGAAATAATGACTTATAATTATCTTACACTAGAACCCTGGGCCCCTCGGACCCTCGGACCCTTTTATTAACCATGAAACTAATCCGCTTCGGCGATCCGCATAAAGAAAAACCCGGCATTATCTTAAACAATAAGAGATATGATGTTTCATCTTTTGGTGAAGACTATGATGAAGTTTTTTTTGAGACCGATGGACCGGCCAGACTGGACTTGTGGTTAAACGAAAACCATCATGAACTTCCCCGCATTACCAGAGCAGTGCGCCTTGGCCCACCGATATGCCGCCCGTCAAAAATTATTTGCATAGGGTTCAATTATAAAGACCACGCACGCGAGACAGGCAAGCAGATCCCGGCCGAACCAGTCTTCTTCTTAAAGTCACCTTCTGCTTTATCCGGGCCAAACGATAATGTCCGCATTCCCCGTAACAGCAGAAAAACCGACTGGGAGGTTGAGCTTTCTTTTGTGATAAGTAAGAAAGCGTCATATATTAATAAAGAAGAAGCACTGGAATACGTTGCTGGGTATGCTCTTTTTAATGACTACTCGGAGCGGGAATTCCAGTTTGACAGAGGCGGACAGTGGGTAAAGGGGAAAAGCGCAGACACCTTTGCACCCATGGGACCTTTTTTTGCCACTGCTGATGAAATCGAAGATTATAATAATCTCGTGATATGGCTAAAAGTAAACGGGGCTATAAAACAGCAAAGCAATACATCCAACATGTTTTATGACATCCCGGCAATACTTGAATCAGTAAGTCAGTATATAACCCTAATCCCGGGAGACATTGTCTGCACAGGCACTCCAGCCGGTGTAGGTCACGGAAAGACACCTCCAGAATATCTTAAAAAAGGAGATATCATAGAGTACGGTATAGAGGGACTCGGAGAGGCCACACAAAAAGTAGTTACATGGGATGATGTTTGAACCTTTGCGTGGTGAAGGAGGTATCGAAAAAGCCTTTTTAGACCAATGCCTGCATTATTTTTAATCTGTTTAATGGGTTACAATATGTATTGCTATATAAAAAAGAAACGGAGAAATGAAATTGCCAGAATTTAAATACCAGCCGCCGTTTCCTCTGGGAGAGGACACAACAAATTATAGACTCTTAACAAAAGACTATGTGAACATGGTTGAGTTTGAAGGCAGAAAAATCTTAAAGATCGACCCCGAGGCCCTCACATATCTAGCTAACCAGGCCTTTCGCGATGTCTCATTCCTCCTGCGTCCGTCACACAATGAAATGGTTGCAAAGATACTCTCCGACCCCGAAGCATCACACAATGACAGGGGGGTGGCAATCGCACTGCTGCGTAATGCGGAAGTGGCTGCTCAGTTTGAACTCCCAATCTGCCAGGATACCGGCACCGCCACAATCATGGCAAAAAAGGGGCAAACCGTTTGGACCGGAGCTCGCGACGAAAAATATCTGTCCAAAGGAGTTTTTAAAACGTATACAGAAGAAAACCTCCGTTATTCACAGAACGCACCTATAACCATGTACGAGGAAAAGAACACGGGAACAAACCTCCCTGCTCAAATAGATATTTACGCAACTGACGGAGATGATTATTCCTTTCTATTTCTTACAAAGGGAGGAGGCAGTGCAAACAAGGCCTACCTGTTTCAGGAAACCAAGGCGCTGCTAAGCCCCGGAGTATTAGAAAAATATCTCATAGAAAAAATGAAAACCCTCGGCACAGCTGCCTGTCCTCCATACCATCTTGTATTCGTTATTGGAGGAACCAACGCAGACACATGCCTGAAAACAGTTAAGCTTGCTTCTGCCGGTTACCTGGACAGTCTTCCAACCGAAGGGAACGAAGGCGGGCAGGCGTTTCGCGATACTGCTCTTGAAGAATCGATTCTAAAGGCAGCACGTGAATGCGGAATAGGCGCCCAGTTCGGCGGCAAATACTTTGCTCACAACGTCCGTATCATACGCCTTCCTCGGCACAGCGCATCCTGCCCGGTAAGTATGGGGGTTTCATGCTCCGCTGACCGCCACATAAAAGCAAAAATAAATAGCGACGGGATCTGGCTTGAAGAACTGGACCGTAATCCGGGCCGTCTTATTCCGGAGGAATACAGGGGCAAGCATGATGAAGGTATTGTCAAAATCGATCTGAACAAACCCATGAAGGAAATACTTTCTGAATTAACAAAACACCCTGTAGCAACACAGCTTTCACTTACAGGCACAATTATAGTAGGCCGTGATATTGCCCATGTTAAGTTTAAAGAGATAATTGACAGCGGAGAGGAGCTGCCGGACTATCTCAAAAACCATCCTATATATTATGCAGGCCCTGCGAAGACGCCAACAGGAAAACCATCGGGATCTTTTGGCCCCACCACTGCGGGACGAATGGACTCATACGTTGACCTGCTGCAATCACAGGGCGGCTCCTTAGTCATGATAGCTAAAGGAAACCGCTCTAGCCAGGTAACAGAGGCCTGCAAAAAACACGGCGGTTTTTATCTTGGATCTATAGGCGGCCCTGCTGCTCTGCTGGCTGAAGAGAACATAAAGAAGATCGAATGCATAGACTATCCTGAACTCGGTATGGAGGCAATCTGGAAAGTTGAAGTGGTTGACTTCCCTGCCTTCATCCTTGTCGATGACAAAGGAAATGATTTCTTTGCACAGCTAGGCTGATATTTACAAGGACACCAAGTATGTCTGACGCCAACCTTACCCCTGAGTGGCTGAACTCCTGGATGGAAACACATGGGATATCCCAGTGGGGAGCGGCCGACCTTAGAGCGTTTGCCACACCCCTGGATGAAACAGGGGAAGCCTTTCCCTTTGCCCTGTCATGGGCCGTTCCCATGGATCCTCATATTATGGCCGGTATTCAAACCGGCCCTAACCAGAACTATGCCGATGAATATGCAAGAGTCAATACACTTATTAATGACCTGTCCAATATGTTAGCAGCAGAACTGCAAAGCAGGGGTTTCAGTAGCATGGCTTTAGCAGCTTCTGACCGCACTGATTCAACTACTATCAAGGGTGATTTCCCGCACAAGACCGCAGCCACCCGAGCAGGACTTGGATGGATCGGCCGACACTGTCAGTTAATAACGCGGAAGTACGGCTCATGGCTCAGGCTTGGAACGGTCTTTACTGATATGCCCATTAATTGCGGAGTCCCGATGGAGAGAAACTTTTGCGGCCGCTGCACCATATGTGTTGATGCCTGCCCTGCAAATGCATTAGAAGGCGCAGCCTGGGACCCGGGGATTGCACGTGAGAAAATTCTTAATGTCCATGCTTGCGATAAGTGGAAAAAAGAAAATTATTTTCAATTTCACAAGGGTCACAACTGTGGTATATGCTCCTCGGTATGCCCTTACGGATTAAAAATATTACGAAATAAGTCCTGACGGGGTGAATTATATCGAGACTAAATCCAGATATTATTCACCCTGATAGTACCGACGCCATTATTACTTAATATATTTCTCCACTACTTCATATGTCTGATACCAGCCATTTGTAACATGCCATTGAGACTTCCAGAATTTTCCCTTTTCTGCGGTAATAATCTTATTTGTCACCTTAAAGGTTTTCAAATCTACTACATAAACCGCGTCGTCAGTATTGTTGTTAACAAATGCCTTTTTATTGTCCTTTGTAAATGCAACCCATTGCACTCCTTTCCCATCGCCTACCGCAAGCTTCTTTACAATTTCATGTTTTTTTGCGTCGATAAAAGTCAGTATGTTTGCCCCGTACTGACCCACCACGACATACTTGCCATCAGGACTCATAAAGGGATGTCCAACTCCTTTGCCTTCGGCAGTAATATGTGCCACAAGTTTTTTCGATTTGACATCAAAAGCATTGACGCTTGTTCCCTTACCTCCGCCTGCATTTGCGGCATAAGCATACTTTCCATCACGGGTAAAAGCTAAATGATGTCCCTGCTGCGGTTCACCGGAATTCACCTTCATACACAAAGTAGTTTTGGGTGTGGTCACTGGTTTAAACTCGAAAACCCCCTTTAGATCATATACTGCCAACTGACCGCAGCCGACTTTTTTCCCGGCTGCATCTTCTACTGCATCAATAGCAACCCATAGCTCTTTGCCGTCATCGGTAGTATCAAAATTATGTGAATTACCCTCATGCTGCAGCCTTGCTACTTCCTTGCCCTCCACCGCATCTATTACATGTGTAACATTATCTGCCCAGTTTGGAACAAGGATATGCCTGCTGTCCCTCAGCCAGGTACTATGGGGATTCAACACTCCTCTGTATGAATCATTCTCAATATCAAGGGCTATATGATGTTTAACCATATTGGAGTATGTATCAATAATAGCTATGATGAATTTGCCGTTCTCTGAAAATTTGTGCCCCATTCCCACATACTTACCATCGGGACTCACATATGCATGAGCAGGACGCGGGCCTGTTTGGATGTTCTTTATGAGAGAACGTTTTTCAACATCAATAGCTGACACTGAATATTGTCCTGGCGACGAGTTAGCAACATATAATCTTTTCCCGTCAGGAGTTAATGCTCCCATTGATCCGCCTACCCCTCCAGTAACAACCCGGCCTGTAATCTTTTCCTTCTGATCATCAATAAAAACAACCGTCCCATCCCCCCTCATGGCAACAATAGTGCCCGCGGTTGCGACTCCTGCACATAAGACAATAAAACATAAGGCTGAAATGATTATTTTTTTCATAATATCCTCCCCTTTGTTTGGAATTAAAAGGCATCCGCTATGATTAATTATGATTATTAAGAGCCTTACTTCCACTATATACCGAAATTAACAAAAGGCAATACCATTAAATATGTACATAAATTTAATTTATTAGAATCCTATGGCATTTACGGGAGCTAAACTGAAGGGAATAGTGCGGGATTATTGATATGATTGTGAACTGCTCATAATAAATCTCAATAAAAAAAGGGGCTTGAATACTTCCAGGCCCTTTTTTATTATTTTTAAAATCCTGCGTTATCTTGCGTAATAGCCGCGTATAAACGCTATCAGGTAACCAGAGGAGATAAATGTCAGCAGGCCGATTTTACCTATAGTTGATTCCATCCCGTCATAAAGCCCTGTTACCTTAAGCACTGCAAAGCCAGCCAGAATGAGTACAACAGAGATGATTAAATTAAAGGCCAGAGTGTTTGCTTTACGCTGCACCGTCGTTTCTTCTTTTCTTTCTATTACAAGTCCATGCCCCATTAATTCAGACTTTTCTAAAACTGTTGATGTAGTATGCATTGCATCCTCCCTTTTATTTGGTAGATAGTTATAGTTGTTTGTTCCCTTAAGTATTGCTTCCATATTGCCCCCGTTTTTGAGTATTAGTTTTTTCATTTCAGTTACCATGTGTGAATTATTGCAGGATCGTGTTTGGAGGTAAAGGTAAAATTCACATAACATCTTTCTTTATTGTCTGCGACAATTAAAAACACAGGGGCAGAACCGGCCTTTATTAGCTAAAGACGGTATAATATGAAATATTTGTGTATAGATTAAAGGCCGGAATATGTCGATAAACCTCAATACATCTATAATCGGTGCCATTATACCGATATTCATCGTTATCCTGTCCGGGTATGCATTTCGTAAGATCAAGTTTCCCGGAGAAGGCTTCTGGATATATGCAGAGCGAATCACCTACTATGTTCTGTTCCCGTCTCTTCTGCTGCAGAAAATCGCCACCGCACCACTGGACCTTGCAGAATATATACCTATGACAGGAGCACTATATGCAGCCATACTCACCATGGCAGCACTGGTATTG
>PIVU01000626.1 GCA_003354025.1 Nitrospirota bacterium | reverse complement strand
AGGGATTTGTCAATAAGAGCTGGGAGCAGTGCAGGGGAACAGAACATTCAGTGCACAAAAACACAACAACTTAAGCAAAATATCTCATCAGTAGGACGAAAGTTTATGCCCATTTATGTTGTGGAGAGCTTATGTGTGTGGAGTACTCCGCGGAGAGCGTATTCACTGTAAAAAATAGGCGGAGAGCCCCACATCCGGTTTTGAGATAAGAATCTTATTAATGTCACGGGTGGAGTGGAAGATTTTTCTTTCACCTCGTATCCCTTGGGAACCCCTCTAGCCTTAAGACCCGCTAAGATTCTCTCTCAGGGGGGTTAGGGGGCTTCTTTGTTTTTTGTTTCGAGACAAAGCTGTTCAACTTGTTAGCAAAAGCTCTTATACTAAAGTGGGCATAACTTTCGTCCCACCGTAGTGTACTTTTTTAGGTTGTGCTGTGTGTCAGGGATTTGTCAATAAGAGCTGGGAGCAGTGCAGGGGAACAGAACATTCAGTGCACAAAAACACAACAACTTAAGCAAAATATCTCATCAGTAGGACGAAAGTTTATGCCCATTTATGT
>PIVU01000365.1 GCA_003354025.1 Nitrospirota bacterium | reverse complement strand
GAACTTATATTAAATGATGCACCGATCATGTTAGCCCTGTATTGCATAATCTTCAGGCCCATCCCTGTGCCATTGTTGTGCTTTTTAGAAATCCCTTTTCCATTGTCACTCACAGTCAATGAAATCAGATTTTTTTCCTGGGCAACATCTATCTCAATGCGTTCCGGTTCAGCATGCCTTAATGCGTTGGTCACTGCTTCCTGGGCGATTCGATAAAGGTGCATAACAGATGCCTCATGCTTAATAGAAACAGACTTGTACGTAAATTTGCATGGAAGCTTATAGTCCCGGGTTACTCTGGATGAAAGCTCTTCCAGTAATAATATAATATTCTTCTGGTTCTTTTCCATCGGAAAATTCCCCTGCATCAGCAATCTCAACTGCTCTTTTGCTTTGTCTATCAGGAAAGTTATTCTTTCAACACTCTCCGCCTCAGGCATGGATTGCTCGTTCAGCTCCTCTGCAAGGCTGTGCGTTTTAAGTGAAACCGCTGTAAGAAGCTGACCCAGACCGTCATGCAGTTCTGACCCTATACGACAAAGTTCCCGCTCCTCAATTTCCAGAATGGCCTTTTCAAGCACCTTGCGTTCAGCAATCTCCTGCTCCAGAAGTTTATTTGCTTCAGTCAGTTCAGAAGTTCGCTCTTCCACCAGCGCAGCAAGCTGTTCGCGATGTAGTTTCAACTCTTCTTCGGTGTTCTTTCGCTCGGTAATGTCCCGCACAATACCCATTGAATCCGGATTCCCCTTGTATTTAATACGCCCGGCAGATAATTCAATAAACTTTGTATTGCCGTCCTTACAAAGTATTTCAAACTCAAATGTAGCCAGAGTCGGCTTGCCGGACATCAAAGCTTTGTGTCTTTCAGCAACCATCTGTCTGTACTCAGGAACAACAGTATCCATAATATGCATCCCAATAAATTCTTCCTCTGAATAACCGATAATTTTCGTCATTGCATTGTTGGCAAATATAATAACCTCATCATGCACGATCACAACACCGTCCTGTGCTGTCTCTACGAGGACTGAATATTTTTCTTCACTTTCCCTAAGCTCACTCTCCATTTTAAACCTGCAAATGGCCATCTCAATGGTGCTCCGTATTTCAGATTCCGAGACAGGTTTTACGAGGTACCCGTAAGGTGCAGTTATTTTTGCTCTTTTCAGAGTAGCTTCATCTGTGTGTGAAGTTAGGTATACAACGGGAATTTTACATATTGATTGGATACGGCCAGCCGTCTCAATACCATCCATGGCTCCCTGCAGAACAATATCCATCAACACGAGGTCAATGCTATTTGCCAGGACCGCCTCAATGGCATCACTTCCGGTAGTAACCATGCAGGGCACGGAATAGCCCATCTGCTCCAATACCATCTGGACATCTTTAGAAATAATAGAATTATCTTCTACAATTAGTATTTGAATTTTCTTCATATTGAATCAAGCCGCACTAAGGCACTTCTCAGCCAGTTCTTTATTAACAGATTAAGAATAACCGGTAACTGACCGGTATAGTACTAATAATCTTCTATCTCCCACTTCTCAACGAGGTCTGACGGAAGCTCCTGAAGAAAGGGCGAAGGTCTTTTTATAATCGAACCGTCATGCCATCTATTGTCCATAATCGGGTAGCAGAGATAAAGTTCATCTTTGGCCCTTGTAAGCGCTACGTAAAATACCCTCCGCTCCTCCTCTTCACTTTCAAAATTTCCCATGGACTTCGCTGAAGGGAAGCTGCCGTCACTGAGCCCTATTATAAACACTCTTGACCACTCAAGTCCTTTTGCCCTGTGCACTGTTGAAAGAACAATCGTATCTTCCTCTTCGCCTGCTTCTACAATATCTTCTGCCTGTACATTTGTCAGCAGTGCAAGGTCACTCAGAAACTCCCGTGTTGATTGAAAATTATTAGAATAATTTGAAAGCTGCTCTATATCTTCCTTCCGCTCGGCATAATTCTCAAAACTTTTCATCAGGTATGAATCATATCCGTTCTTAAGAATCCGTCTAATTGTATCAGCGGGCTGCATCTCAACACTATCCTGCTCCAGTCCGTCCATATTGTCCCTGAATGTCTGCCAGTTTTCTTTCCCTCTTTTTGGAATTATTTTCAGCATTCCTTCCGACATAATTGATTCAACAGGATTTTCAGAAGTCTTCACAGCTTCCCATATCTTTTTTGCTGTGACGCCTCCTATCCCGGGAGTCAGCTTTAGAATACGTGTCCATGATATCTCATCCATCGGGTTGAGCATCGCCCGAAGGAAAGAGGTAATGTCTTTTATATGCGCCTGCTCAAA
>PIVU01000364.1 GCA_003354025.1 Nitrospirota bacterium | reverse complement strand
AACTCAGTCAGCTTACCCTTCAGGTTAGCAACGGACATTAACAGCTCTGAATCTGTCCGGGAACGTATTACGTGCATTACCGATTCCGCCTCAGCAAGACTTATTCTTCCATTCAGGAATGCCCTTTTGGTAAACTCACCGGGTTCCGCAATCCGAATACCTCTCGTTACTTCTATATTGTCTTCTATGCCAGTGTTCTCTCTTCCCAACGAAAGCAGTGCTTCCATGAGCATCTCAAGCAGCGGAGGCGAACCTAAGGTATGAATTTCTACAATATCTTCCCTCGTGTATGAATTGGGAGACTTCATAGTATAAATAGAAGCAGGAATGTGAACCTGTTCCTTTTCAAGATAGAGGCTGCTATGACAAGATCGAAAGCCTTTCTGACGTACAATCTCTCTGATAGCATCAGGCGCAAAGAGACCCCTTAAACAGCCAAAGACATCTTTGCCACTAAGCCTGATAATAGCCCTGAGAGAGTGGCCGGAAGGCGTGGATATTGCCAATATACAGTCGTTGAGACCAAAAGACATGATTTCCGTTTATCTGTTGAGGTAAGCTCTTATTTTTTTACCTTTGCCTTCGCATCAATCACCCTTTTCCCTTTATAGTAGACATCAAGCTTTTTAACACTTCTTCTAATTAGTACCTGCTCACCAATACTGATGATAGTACTCGTTGTCCAGTAAAGGGCAAGTCCTGAAGCAAAGTTATAAAGCATGATAGGAAACATGAGAGGCATCATCTGCATCATTCTCTGTTGCATTTTTGCCTGAGGATCATCTCCGGAGGTATTTTTTGGTGTTAGTTTCATTTGCACAAATGACGCTACACCCATCAATATCGGTAAAAGGTTAAACCACCCTCCAATAATCGGTAAGGTAAACGGCAATGCGAATAGTTGATCAGCTGCAGACAAATCACCGATCCAGCCCACGAAAGGTGCCTGCCTCATCTCAAAGGAGGACTGGAGCGTCCTGAACAAAGCAAAGAATACCGGCATTTGAAGCATCATGGGAAGACAACCACTCATGGGATTCGCCCCATGCTCCTTAAACAGCTTCATCTGTTCCTGTCCCACCTTCTTCTTATCACCTTTATGTTTTACTTTTAACTTGGCGATAAGAGGCTGCAACTGCTGCATCCTGACCATCGACATCTGGCTCTTCCTGGTTAAGGGAAAAAGCACCAATTTTACTAGAAAGGTAAGCACTAGTATGGCAACTCCATAATTTGGAATAACGCCATACACCGTATTCAGTATCTTCACAAGTACCTTACATATCGACCTCATCATCCCATAGTCATAATCTAAAATCGATAAAAGCCCTTCGCATTGATTTAACGCCTTTGTCTCTTTAGGCCCAAGATAGAAAACATAATCATGCCGTTTTTCACCCTGCGGCGGTATCGCTATTTTTGCAGTATGAAGTTCTACGTTAAAATCAACTGCATGGTTATCTTGATAAACAAGATCAGGATTATCAAATGACTCAGCTGTCGCCGCAACTACTCTGCAGCCTGCCAGAGGCTCTAAAGCAACTGCAAAATATTTATTAGTAGTACCGGCTAATTCGATACCAACCGATTCATTTTTATAAGGCATATTTTTTACTTCTGTATGCGCAATCTTTGTCTTAGTCTTACCCCCCTTGCCCACGTCTATTCCAACTATTGACGCAAGGCTGGAAGTTTTGCTTACCTCGGGATAAACACCATTTGCAGCCGTTATTGTGTATGATGCATTGATGTCAGAATCAGTAGTGTTCTGTAAAGTAACAGCCACATCAAAATAATAATTACCGCTTTTTAAAGATATCTCCTTTGTTATTTGGATTCCATTCTCTAACAGTGCAGCAAAAACAACTCTGTCAGGTCCTTTCTCAACCACCTTATATCTACGGGTTTTTGATTGATATCTTTTGTCATCCATCAATTCAATACTTAGTGGTAGAGAATCTGGTTTAGACGACTTTAGCAACTCCAATGTATCTGTTTTCTCAGGATTTTTGAATTCTGGCAAGATTACAGACTTTAGCGCAGCACCTTCATTTGTCCACACAGATCTCATCACATCGTTTTGTATCAATATGTAGTCATGCAAATCTGTGTCATCTTGAACAATTTTTTCAACCTTTCGGTCTTGTACCTCTACCCCGGTATCTATTTCATTCTCAAATTCTCCCTGCTCAAGAGTTTCTTCTGCAACTTCTTCCGAACCTTTTTCACCGGTTTCCTTCGCCGGCTGCATCGAATTGAAGAAATAAAGCATTAGAATTCCACATAGGAATAAAGCTATTAATGC
>PIVU01000363.1 GCA_003354025.1 Nitrospirota bacterium | reverse complement strand
GCAATGTAAAAAGAAGAATTAAAGATGACACTATAAAGACTAATATTTGGTTCGTTAATTCAACATTAAATAACAAGACAACCAATGCGGTAATCCAACATCCGGCTGTAAAGAAAATCAATATAAACGCCGGCATTATTAATTCGGCAATCAAAAATACAACACCAACCAGAAACCATATTAGTGAAGGTGAAAGACTCATTTTACTCTCCTATAATTTATTTTCTCATCTTAACTTTAGTCACAACGACAAATTCCAGCATACATGTCAGGTAATACAATAGCATATAAAATCACCTCTTAACCCGTGAATGTACAAAAAACCAAACCATAGCCGCCTGGTGAATATTCCTGGCCAGGTTCTTTAAAGTGTGCTTACCATCCAACCCCTCTACAACTTTCAGCCCATAATCGTTAACATGGCAGACTACTCCGATCCCTCAGAAATCGGCACTATGGATAATTTCCTGTACCACATTTCAAAGTCATTCTCTTCTTTCAATATGGTAATTTCCTGTTTAGCATATTTTACAGCTTTTTCATAATCTCCCAGCATCTCTGAAACCAGTGCCGCCTGCCTGTATGCCAAAGCATGTCCGGGAGCAATATTAATTATGTACTCAAAATCACGCAGGGCCTGATCATAATTCCCACATTTAATATTTCTGTTATTAATGAAATTAACTTTTGAGTTATATTCAATTTGCTTTCCAAACAGCCATGACCTGTCCCAATCCGGCCCGTTAAGATATATTATGTCCGAGTTTCCTTCCGTATTTATTACATTATCAGGGACGGTCTGGACTTGCCCTATAAACTCCCTGTGTAAATCGGTACCGGGAAGCAGTGTGTAAATGCTATGGAAGCACCAGTCCAGTTCCAGCTCCTGACTGAACTGCAGAGTATTTACGATATCCTGTTTGCTTTCAAAGGGAAACCCTACTACAAAATATCCGGATATCCACATGTGCGGATAGCGTTTACGGATTTTTTCAACAAGTGAGACCGTCTCTTTAACCCTTACCGGTTTTTTTATCCTTTTTAAGGTTTCATCGGAACTTGACTCAATAGCAAGGTTAAAAAGAGAGTATCCCGATTCAACGGCAAGATCAAGAAAATTATCGTCATTAAAGGCCCGGACTGCAGTTCCGCCGCCGGCAAACCATTTTATATTGAGTTTTCTTTTAATCATCCCCCTCATAATCTCCGAGGACTTCTTTTTGTTGAACAGGTAATTATCATCATTAATAACGATGACATTTGCTCCATACTCTTCCTTAAGCATCTGCATTTCATCCAGAACAGATTCGGTATCTCTGTATCGAATGGTGCGGCCCCAGAAATTCTTTGCAGTACAAAAAGTACAGCCATGAGGGCAGCCCCGGGAAATAGTCATTGTAAGGGCCCTGTATTCATCGGAGCCAAAGATCCGGTCAAGCATATTGCGTCCATTTCCATAAATATGCATCGGAAGGGGAGACCGGTCCGGTATCGGTATGGAACTGACGTCGGCTATCAGAGAGACTTTATTTACATGAGTATTGCCTTCAGGGTCTCTGAATCCAAGATTGTCTATTTTTGTGACGTCCTTACCGTCATAATAAGCCCTGATAAATTCTGCAAAAGCCCTTTCTCCTTCAGAGACAATTACATAGTCAACGTTAGAATCCTGGAGGGTCGTTTCCGCAGTATCGGTCGGATAATTTCCGCCGCCTACAATTACAACATTGTGCAAAATCTCTTTGATCCGCCTGCACGTTTCATGAAACAATCGTGATGACTGATTGTAGTAGGCACCGATTCCTACAACATCAGGATTAATCTCTTTAACCTTTTTCATCAACAGCTGCCAGTTGTAATCCATTCCTCTGGCCACGTTTTCGATAAGCATCGCCTGAGCGTCGATTACAGCAAAATCAATATCAGGCAGGTTTTCTTTTGCATAGCTATAAACATAAGCAATGCCTAAGGGAGTTTCTACGAAAAGATGCCCTTCCTGAAAGGGGTTTTTAGTCTTTTTTAAAACCTCGGAGTATTCGTCAGAGTAAGAATTAATCAGTAAGACTTTTCTGCTTTTTTGTAACGGGTTCATTTATCATAGTGGTATCACCCACTTTTTATTTTATTATTATGTTTGCAGCCAAACAATAGTTTGCTTCGTGAATTCCAGTTAATGTATAATCATTGACCCAACTAAGTAATTTTCCGTCCAAATAGTATTAAAGGCTGACTCGAATCTCATCCAGCCTTTCTTTATTCAAGAAATCTCTCTATTAATATATCTTCAATATTTCTTCTTGAATCAATAACAGCAAGCACA
>PIVU01000362.1 GCA_003354025.1 Nitrospirota bacterium | reverse complement strand
TTTACAAAAAAACTTTTTTTCCATTTCACAATAACCGGGCTTCCCGATGAAATCGAACAACACACTCCGCCCTATAAGGAAGCCATTGATGATTATATATACATCGCCGCGAGATATTCTCCGGATCATGTAATATGGAGGTTTGACCCTGTCTGCATTACTGACAAAGTACCCTTTGAACTCATAGAAACAATTTTCACTGAATGCGCTGAAAAGCTTGAGGGGTCCTGTTCAAAGTGTTACATAAGCTTTGTACAGATGTATAAAAAGGCCCTGTTCAACTTCAGGAAATACAGTAGTCATGAAGTTGCCGTGCTTGAAAATGATATTGTAAATAACTATGCCGCAAGGCTTGCGGCCATAGCTGCAAAATATGGGATACAGGTATATGCGTGCTGCAACGATCATCTTCTTTCCGATTCAGTGATGAAGGGAAGCTGTATCAACAGCAGTGAGATGAGCAAATTATTTAATGACCCTTCAATTAACTCCCCTCACAACCCAACCCGCAAAGAGTGTGGATGTTCAAAAAGCATCGACATCGGTACATACAATACCTGTGCTCATGGATGCCTGTACTGTTATGCCAACGCTGACAAGGAAAAGGCGGCAGGGACCGCCAGGGAAATAGATAAAAACATGAACGGCCTGGGGTTTCACATAGATGATAAATCTTCAATTGTACCGGCCTCTTCCACGAAAAAGAAAGAGAACAAATCCGGTGATAAATCACAGGGAGTTCTTTACAAAAAATAAGGATTTAAGATGAAGTCTAAGCGGGCCATATGAAAACGACAAATAACACTGACATCCAACTGGTCATCACAGTTGCCCTTAAAAAAGAGGTACCCCTGGATTGGCTCAAATCTCACGATGTCCCTGTCCACACCCTTTCAGCCCTGCATTCCGGGGCATCAACCCGAATTACCGGGCCATTAAAGGGGTTACTGGTAATCATTACCGGAATAGGCCTGAAAGCAAGTGAGTCGGCGGCATTATGGATTCGTGACAACCTGTCGCCTTTATTTGTATTAAATATCGGCACCTGCGGAGTTACTGATAAAAAGCTTCCCCTGTCTTCCTGGATAATACCGCAACTCGTATCTGATTCAGAACATACCATTAAACTTGATACAAGAATCCCCCTTCCCTCTTTTGATCCTGCTTCTGAAGTCAGTTCCCTGGTCAGTGTTGAAAAGCCCGTAATGGGTGACCTCCCCGCGTCTATAAAAAAACATGACGCAATAGATATGGAGTGTTATGCTCAGGCAAAGGTATTCAGCAATTCACAAATCAGTTTTCACTGTCTGAAATTCAGCACCGACTATTCCGACTCCAGCACATTTTCTGATTTCAACAAGAACCTGCATTCTTTTCAGCAGGCATTTAAAACGCTTTTCAATTTCATATCAGAAAAGGCACCTCAAATATCAGCTATAGTCCCTGTCTATAATCGTGAACATACAATCCGGCGCGCAGTGGATTCAATTTTGTCGCAGACATGCACGCCTGAAGAGATTATCGTTGTCGATGATTGTTCTACCGATGGCACAGCGAAGGTCCTGGAATCATACGGCAGCAGTATAAGGACCGTCCGTCTGCCAGAGAACTCAGGCCCTTCAGCAGCAAGAAACGAAGGTATTCGACAGTCACGCTCAACATGGCTGGCATTCGTGGACTCCGATGACTGCTGGGAAAAAATAAAAATGGAAAAACAACTGTCCTTTCTTAATAAGTACCCCTTCTATGAAATACTTCAGTCAGATGAAAAGTGGATTCGGAATGATGTTCGCGTTAATCCATGCAAACATCATCAGAAACCGAAGGGATGGATATTTAATGCTTCTCTCGAGCGTTGTCTTATTTCACCATCGGCAGTGTTATTAAAGAAATCATTATTTGCCCGGTTCGGAGGATTCGACGAAAACCTGCCTGTATGCGAAGACTATGACCTATGGCTCAAAATTTCAAGGCATTGTCCTGTGGGGCTCGAGCCCGGACTTAATGTCATAAAGTACGGGGGACATGAAGACCAGTTGTCCCATAAATATCCGGCTATGGACAGCTTCAGAGTCAAGTCTCTGGCAGGGATTCTGCTGAACGAATCAGATCCCGGCTTCAGCCAGAACATCACAGAAGTCCTTAAAATTAAATTGAATATTTTAAAATCAGGATACATTAAAAGAAGCAGAACACGTGAGGCTGAGGAATGCGATATTCTACTGCAGTCCCTATATTAACAGACCAAATTTGCAGCAGCCTTTCAGTAAAAGTAATTCTCCACAAAAAGACTTCCAATAAAATATATAATAGAACATGTTG
>PIVU01000132.1 GCA_003354025.1 Nitrospirota bacterium | reverse complement strand
GTAGACCGGTCAGCAATTACAGGCTCATCATATCCGGATGCTATTCCCTATGCAAAGGGTCACTGTGCACATTGCCATGAACAGCATGCATCTGTTGGAGGAACAGAACCGTTGCCGGGCGGGGACGCTGAGAACAGTTATGCGGTTTTTAAGGAGAATTATGGTGTGGATAAAAATAGACTTTGCTATGCATGCCATGAAACATTCAATTTCGGAGATGGTCTGGGATATGGCAGAGAGGGGATTTATCAGGGAGAGACAAAATATGACGACTCCATACATTATTTGAACAGTAACATGCAGTGGAGCCCTGATCCCGAACCACCCGGGCCGCCGTATAATGATGCCGGAAACTGTAACAACTGCCACAACCCTCATGCTCTGGGATCAACAGGCAACGTTCATACTGCTCCCGGCAACTCAGTCTCTGATGCAATAAAAAACGTCTGGGGTGTGCAACCCGCATGGCCGGCTAAATGGACGCAGCCTACATCATTTACGGTCAGAAAACCACCGATATATTCTGACGGGTCCCAGTATGAATATCAGATATGTTTTAAATGCCATTCCTATTACGGCCTGGGCACTCTGGCTAGCAGTGTGTCATCAATTACAGGACCGTCAGGTGATCCCATTACTGATCAGGCCTGGGAGTTCAATATTAATAATAAATCCGCACATCCCGTCGCTGTTTCACTGAATAATCAGACAGGGGCCGGCACACCGAAACCTTTGACGTCCGCTCAGATGCGTTCTCCCTGGACTTCAAGTGTCGGTAATCAGACCATGTATTGCTCAGACTGTCATGGCGCTGATAATGAAACGACAGGAGCAAAAGGCCCTCATGGTTCAACCGCAAGGTTTATGCTCAAAGGTGCAGGGAAATACTGGCCTTTGAACCCTGTCGGAAATAAATGGACGGTGACGCAGATCAATTCCGGCCATGATGACTACCGTTCGAACTGGCAGAATGAACTGTTCTGTGCCAACTGCCATTCCCTGGATTATGATACGAGTCCGAATCATGAACCGCACAGGAGACACGATGAAGACAATACCGTTTACTGTGTCAGTTGTCATGTAGCTGTGCCGCACGGCTATCGAAGATCAAGGTTGATAGGATATAGCGGCGATCCCGCTCCCTACAATTATCAAAACAATCTCAAGACTGAGGGTTTCAGAAAAGAATCGTCCCGCGACGATTATGATAGTGGAAATTGTTATTCAACCATAAGCCCCTGTCATACGGATCATAACAGCTTTGAAGGTCCCTATGAGCCGTAAAGAATTAACTTTCAATTCATGATGCAGGGAAACCTCGCAGTAAAAGTTTTGGAATTAAATAATAATATTGCTATGCCAGCCAGGCGCCATATACGAATACTGGAATAAAACCCAGAATTGGTGTTAAGGGTAGAATAAGTAACTCAGCGACACCATCCTTTAAATCGAATTTACCCCCTAGTCCGGCTGCGAAATAATCAGAAATGTAGCGCCCAAACTTTGATAGCATTTCGGACATGGCAATAATCCCCAGTATAAACCAAAAACCGGGAACTAAATCAATTAATTCTACTTCTATTATTGGATTTATAAAGCTGAGAAAAAATTGCACAAAAACAAGAGATGCTCCGCCAAGAACAAATGTTTTGAATGTTTGCAGTTTAGCCGGTTTTGTAACAAAGGTTAAAACAACAGATAAAACTATCAGGATTCCCAGAAGCCCAAAAAATCCTCCAGGTGTCAGTCTTAATATTCTTAAAGGGAAACCCCAGAGTGCATCTTCTCCCAAACCTAATATAATCGGGAAAAGCGTAAATACAAAAACTACTGCAGCAATTGCTTCTAAAACAGGCAGCAATAGCATTTTTAAATACTTGATACATACTGCCCGCCTTTTTTTTATGACAAAACAAACCACTATAATCGGGGTCAGAAAAAGTAATAAATACACCAGAGCAGCTACCTGAGTTTGCCAGTAAGTCATGACCCTTATTGCTGAAAGTACGGAATCCAGGAACATTTCAACTCCAATGATCCAAATCTTTTTTGATATATAAAACAGGATGGACGACTCTCTCGTATGCCTTTGCAGCATTCATTGCTTTCTTCTCACTTATATTAAGGCTGCAGAGGAAGCTGTAAACATGCAAGCTGTTCATTAAATGCTGTAAAGTGTACCTGACCGTATGTCCCGGAGCTATGCTAAACAATTTTATTCTCCTGATATTTATTAACCTGTCACCTTCAAGGCATGCTCTCCGATATAACTTTCAAGTGTTCTCAAATGTGAGAACCTCTTTTCCTCAGAAGGTTTTTCCATCGGATACATCTGGACCCTTGCGTTCTCTTCTTCCATGGCATACTGATATTGTGCCCTTGATATTTTCCCCCGCTGTCTTCTCAATCTCTTTAATTCATCTATGAACGTTTTGTTTGGCATGATTAATATCAATCTCTTTCTAGTACAATTAGATGCAAATATCTTGCCAATTGAAACTCCCTGGATTTAAAGAAAACAGCTATAAAGCTTTATTCGATTTTTGAAAGAAATGTCACAGATGATGCAGATTTTGCATAGCAAGAGTTAGTTGTTGCAGAATACTTTGAGTCTTTAATAATATCTTCAAAATAGTGATTTTAAAATTGACTAACCCTATTTCTTCGAAGCAATCCACGATAAGTTATACGAAGGGCACTTAGACACTACCTCACCGTGTACAATCATTTCGTTGGCAAATGTCCCATTGACAAGAAACTCTCCCCGGAAAAACTGCGATAAATCCCAGGAGAATGAATCACCTTTGATCTTCATATCCTTTCCGGCACTGTCCGGAATCTGCTGCGAGAATGTGCGGGAACCCTTAAACCCCTTGCTGAATGTGGCTTCCTCGCGCCGGCATTTCATTTTATTGGTAAACATATATTCAGTACCAATTGATTTCAATGTTCCGCCTTTTATTACAATGGTGATAAACACACCCGTACTGTCGCCTTTCCACGTACCATCGTATTTTGAAGATTCCGCAGAGGCTTTCGGCAGGCATATGAAAAAAACCGGGAGCAGTATACTTAACAGAAACGCAATAATTGTTTTATTCATGGTCATTCACTCCTTGCGGCGCACTGCGAAATGTCCGGTCTCATGTGCCATTGATAATCAACCGGTATCGTCATTTCAGGACAGGCTGAGAACTCTTTTTTCTGATGCTTGAATGATAGATAACAATTCATGATAGAATAAAACATTATAACAAATTATTCAGTCGAGCATATTAACAATCAAAACAGGAATGCATTACCTATGATACAGAATATCTCCATGAAGCAGTTCATAAAAAAAATAGTGCTTTGTATCCTTATGTCTTCTTTTGCACTCTTCTCCCAGGCGGATGCCCTTCGCAAGCAGTCTGATAAAATACCTGAATACAAGGTAATTAAAGTCATTGACGGAGGAACAGTCTCGGGAAAGGCGGTCTTTACCAGCGAAAAAGTCCCCAAAGATGAAATGCTCACGGTGACATCAAATAGAGAGTTCTGCGGGGAGAAAATAGCTGCGAGAAAATATATCATTAACAAAGACAAAGGGATAAAAAATGTTGTCGTGTATCTTGCAGATATCAGTTCCGGCAAAGACATTCCTGCACAGCCGGTCATTGTTGACAATGTAAAGTGCGCCTTTGAACCCCATGTAAGTGTAGGCTTCATTGGAAAAGGCAACATGGCGGTCAATCATAATAGTGACCCAATGTTTCACAACATTCACGCCTACATAACAGGACGACTCGCCTATAACCTTGGCCTCCCTGAAAAAGGCAAAGAGATAAAAAGAAAGTTTTACAAGCCCGGACTCATGTCAGTTACCTGCAATGCACATCCGTGGATGCTCAGTTATGTGCAGATATTTCACCACCCTTATGCAGCAGTCACAAACGAAAAGGGGGCATATTCCATTCCCGATATTCCCGCCGGGACATATGAAGTACGGGCCTGGCATGAGGGGTTTGGAGACATCAGTCTTGGGAAAGAAACGATAACTCCCGGCAAAACCTCGAACGTCATTGCTGCGTTTAAATAAACCGTTCAGCATTCAGTTTCAGATTATCCTGCAAACCAGCGTCCCATAAATGACCCACAGTGTGACTATAATGCCAATAGGAAAATTACATTATAATTTTAGGATGTTATAGCATGCAATCATTTCATTGTGGGACAACAATTCTACAAAACCATCCTGTTTTCTAAAAACTTTGAAGGAACATAAATTTAACAGGTTCTCTCAGTAAACATAATTTCCGTTGATAATAAAAGAGTTGCAAACTAAATCAACTCCTTCAATCAATCTTGGCATACTCCTTGCAATCTTGCTTGTATTCGTAATTCTTCTACCAATTAAAAAAATGAAACCATCAATACTGATTATCGAAGATGAAAAGATCGTGCGTGAAGGACTCGTGAGGACACTCTCAAGTCATTACGAAACTTTTCAGGCAAAAAATAACAAGGAAGCATTTGAAATTATAAATGACACTCATGACATCAAGGTTGTTGTGAGCGACCTTAAGATCCCTGAAGAAGAGGGGCTGGAACTCCTCGATATGATACGCACTGCGGACAAGGGAATAAGAGTTATATTTCTGACGGCCTTTTCTTCTATTGAAACGGCCATTGATGCAATTCGCAGGGGAGCATTCGACTATATGCCGAAACCTGTGGATTTAAAAAAGCTCCGGACCGCAATTAAAAATGCCATTGATAACACGAATTGAATTGTGATGGCACATTCAAAAATATTAAAGGAGGAAGCAGATGAAAAAAGTACTGGTAGTTCTGATTGCACTTGTGTTTGCATTTTCATTTTTTAATGCAGCAGATGCAAAGAAGAAGAAGAAAAAGAAAAAGAGCAAGTACAAGATTATTGAAGTAATGGACGGAGGGAGTATTTCAGGTATTGCTGCTTTTGCAGGAACAGCGCCGAAGGATGAAGTCCTGACGTTAACTTCGGAGCAGAGCCTATGCGGAGACACTCTCCCTGCACGCAAATTCATTATTAATGGAAATAATGAAATCAAAAATGTGGTCGTATATCTTGACGGCATCAAAAAAGGCAAAAAGGGCCCTGACGACCCGGTTGTTATTGATAATAAAACCTGCGCATTTGAGCCGCATGTATCCGTCGGTATCTCCGGCAAAAATGCCAAGGCGCTCATCAGAAACAGCGACCCTGTTTTCCATAATACACATTCGTATATAAAGGGAAGAACAATATTCAACCTCGGACTTCCTGATCAGGGATCGGAAGTAGAAAAGAAAATGAGGAAACCCGGAGTCATGACGGTTAAGTGTGATTCCCATCCATGGATGCGCGGGTATGTATTTTTTGCACCCCACCCGTACTCTGCGGTTACAGACGAGAAGGGTGCATTCAAGATCGATGATATCCCCCCGGGGTCATACAAGGTCAAGGCCTGGCATGAGGGATTTGGAGAACTGAGCTTAGGTAAAGTAACTGTCGATGCCGGAAAGACGGTAGTGGTAAAGGCAGAGTATAAGTAATTAAATGCGGGGCGGTTAAATTTTGACCGCCCCTTTTCATATCGTTAAAAAATAAAATTCAATACTGAATAACAGAGCAGTACAAAAAGGAGCTGAATTGTCCAAAAGAACCTTTAATGTAGTGATTCCGGATTATGACTTCTGGAAACAGAACATAAAGTGCCAGACCGGATGTCCTGTGCATACTGATTCAAGAGGATATGTGCGTGCTATTGCAGACGGGGATTTTGAAAAGGCCTACTGGATAGCAAGGATACCGAACCCGCTTGCATCCATCTGCGGCAGGATTTGTGCGGCGCCGTGTGAACTGGCATGCAGGAGGGGGTGGATTGACTCCGCTATTTCAATAAGGGCGCTGAAGCGGTTTGTCACTGAAAAGTACGGCGTTGAAATATGTGACGATAAAATTAAATTTGCCCGGGAGTTTAAAAAGAGGTTTAAAGAACATGGGAACGGAATTTCAGGTATCGCGAAAAATCCGTCAGGACCTGTATCAATTATAGGTGCAGGCCCGGCCGGACTCGCCTGCGCCCATGAACTGGCAATAATGGGATATGACGCGGTGATTTATGAAATGGAGAATGTTGCAGGCGGAATGACAGCTCTGGGCATTCCACCATACAGACTGCCGAGGGACATTATACAGGCGGAGATCAACGCGATCAGGGCCCTTGGTGTGGAAATAAAACTTGGTATACAAATAGGCAAAGATATATCGCTTAAAAAACTCTACGAAGAGTCTGCGTCTGTACTTCTTGCTGTTGGCGCAAAGAAATCAAGGATGATCCCCATGGAGGGAGCTGACAGCATTGGAGTGCTGGGCGGTGTGGATTTTCTTCGTGATGTGTATACAGGCAGTGATGTAAAGATAGGGCCGAAGGTAGTTGTCATAGGCGGAGGCAATGTGGCCTATGATGTTGCAAGAACTTCGGCAAGACAGGAGGGCGTGGACTCGGTCAAGCTTGTATGTATAGAGAAGTTCGAAGAAATGCTGGCCGATAAAATCGAAATAGAAGAAGGCAGTGAAGAGGGAGTCGAAAGGATCAACAGCTTTGGTCCGCAGCGTATTAATGCAGATAAAGACGGCAATGTTAAATCAATTATTTTCAAAAGGTGCATAGCTGTGTTTGACGGAGAGCAACGCTTTAATCCGAGATATGATGAATCGGAAGTAATCACTCTCGATGCTGATACGATCATGTTTTCAGTAGGACAGACATCTGACCTTTCATTTCTTGAAAAGTGCGGACTTGATGTTGCAATGACCGAGCGTGGATTGATAAAGACCAACGCTGACCAGATAGGGACGTCCCTTCCCGGACTGTTTGTTGCTGGAGACCTTGCCTACGGACCGAGACTGGTTATAGATGCTGTTGCAAGCGGTAAAAAGGCGGCAGTGCAGATTCATGAGCATATCAGCGGAAAAGGGCTGACTGTCAGCATTGAAGAGAGCCATTCCGACAACTACGGTGATGAGGTCGCCTGCAATAAGGTAGCACACATTCCGCATTTTGAAAAAATTGAGAGAGACGAAGTGCCCGCCGCTTCTGTTACTGAAAGGATGAAAGGAATGTCAGTCCAGGTTGAGACCGGTTTCCTGCAGGATGCTGCCGAGGAGCAGGGTGGCAGGTGTCTGAACTGCGCCGTCAATACCATATTTAACGGAGACAGGTGCATTCTCTGCGGGGGTTGTGCCGACATTTGTCCTGAATACTGTCTCAGGCTTGTAAGCCTTGAAAACATAAAGGGAGACGAGACCATGAAAGAGCTTTTTAAAAATAGGTACGGAAACCATGACCTGAGTCAGGGTTCAGCAATTATAAAAGACGAGGAGAGGTGCATCAGGTGCGGTCTCTGCGCAGAAAAATGCCCCGTCGATGCAATAACAATGGAGCGATTTATATTTAAGGAGGTAATAGGTAAATGAGTAAGAAATGCCGGGACAAGGACGGGGTGTCACGACGTGATTTTCTCGGACTCGCAGCTTTCGGGGCAGCTACTGTCGGAACAATTGGAGCGCTTGCAGGAAGCCTGCGGTTTGTGAAGGCGGACGTGTATGCCGAGGAGTCAAAGAAATTTAAAATAGGAAAAATAGAAAATTATCCCCAGGGCAGCGTCAAAAAAATGGATGAAAAAAATGTATTCATATTTTCCGATGAAAAAGGACTGTATGCAATATCAGCCATATGTACACATCTCGGTTGTATCGTACATCCCTCTGAATACGGTTTTCAGTGCCCATGCCATGGATCGCAGTATACCCATGACGGTGATGTTATCGGAGGGCCGGCACCGAGGCCGCTGGAATGGTTTGAGATACATCAGGAGGTTGACGGCACCCTGTTTGTTGATTCCGGGAAGACCGTCCCCCAGGGAACAAAATATTTGTTTGCATAAAAAATAAATCTTTGCAGAGGTATATTACCAATGAATAATTCGAATGCATCGGGACTTGTGAAGTATAAAGAAAACTTAATGTCTCTGAAAAGCTCCTTTGTAAGTTCTTTTCTCAGAAACGGCAGACCCACGTCTGATAAATCAAGGACTGCGGTAGTGGTGAATAATTTCTTCCTTCACCTCCACGGGGCAAAAACTCACATCAATACACTTAAGGCATCATATACGCTGGGTCTGGGCCTTATCTCATTCTTTCTTCTTGTAATCGCTTTTATATCCGGCGGCTTTCTGATGGTGTACTACAGCCCGTCTACAGAGACAGCATTTAATGCAGTCAAGGACATTAACTTTGTAGTATTCGGCGGGAAGCTCATGAGAAATGTTCATAAATGGGCTGGTGAGGCAATGATAATATTTGTGATCCTCCATATGGCGAGGATCGTCTATACGAACTCTTACAAAAGGGGAAGGGAGTTTAACTGGGTAATAGGTATAATTCTTTTTCTTTTGACCTTTGTAATCAACCTGACCGGTTACATGCTCCCCTGGGACCAGCTGTCGTACTGGGCCCTCGTTATCGTATCAAACATTGCGGCCGCGCCTAAGGAGCTTACGGATATTTTCGGTATAACGCAGTATTTTGATATTGGAGGCGCAACAAAAGAGATCCTCCTCGGCGGAACTGAACCGGGTCAGGAATCACTGACAAGGGTCTACCTCCTTCATATTATGCTTTTACCACTCGGTATATGTACTGCACTGGGAGTGCACTTCTGGAGGATAAGAAAAGACGGCGGTCTCTCAAAACCGGACTCCGTTAAGAGCAGCGGTAGCGGCCTCGTCAACATATCCCCTCCTAAAAAGCAGGGGGACGTATTCCCGACGCACAAGACATACGGTCTTATGGAGCTTGCAAAGGGCAGGACGCCCGCTGTCGACAATGACGTTGAAAATACGGTAACCAGCTGGCCGAACCTTTTCATAGCTGAAATTGCGGTATTCATTTTTACACTGGCTGGAGTGATAGCATATTCGTACTTTGTCGATGCACCGTTAAAGGAGCTTGCCAACGCAGCCATCCCTGAAAACCCGGCCAAGGCCCCGTGGTATTTCCTGGGGCTTCAGGAACTTGTCTCCTATTCAGCCTTTATGGGCGGACAGGGCCTTCCGGGACTTGCAATTGCCGGGCTTCTGCTGATCCCCTATCTTGACAGGGAGGAAGAGTATTTCGGTGTCTGGTTTTCAAACAGGCAGGGCAAGATGATTGCAATAGAGTCTTTTATAGTCGGGGCAATAGCCGTCATAGGCTCGCTTGTATTTGTTATAAAATTCGGCTGGTTCAGAAACTGGTGGCCGAATATTCATCAACTCTGGATAATTGCGATAAACCCCGGGAACCTGCTGATAGGTTTTGTCGTGGCCTATTCCTTATTCGTGATAAAAAGGACCGGCTCTACAAGGATGGGGACCATTTCCCTGTTTACGATGTTCCTGGTATGTTACGTGATTCTGACTTATACAGGCACAGTGCTGCGAGGACCAAACTGGGATTTCTTCTGGTCGGCAAGTCAGTGGCCTATACATTAAAGGCAGGGTTCAAGGGTTCAAGGGTTCAAGGGTTCAAGGGTTCAAGGGTTCAAGGGT
>PIVU01000361.1 GCA_003354025.1 Nitrospirota bacterium | reverse complement strand
CTTTTACTTTTTGAGAAAGTTTATTTTATGAAATGAAGTTTAATGTAAAAATGAATTGGAAATGAAAAGTTATTTCATCTTCCCTCAGGAGGCTTGATTGATTTGTTGTCAGTGAACTGACAACCCTCGATTTAATTAATTATGCATCGAGCCCATTTGTATATAGATATTTATCGTGTATTCGTCATGTAGAAACTGATGTACTTTGACGAATGCGCTGACGATTGTATCTTCAGGATCTCTACGTCGGCGGGTTGACAACCCTCATAGTAATTGTTGATTACTCGATTGAACTAATGAGTAATTCGAGTGAATTAACTATTAGTTTTGTGATCTTAATAATTGACGGTTAAGATACATAGCTATTTTGGTTTTATATCTACGTGTACTTATTTTAAGATGTTATCCGTTTTGGATTGGAGTTCCGATCGTCACTGATATCTTCACACTCCCTCTCGTGTCGACTGTAAAACCACGTCTTAACCATTACTGGTTGTGGGGTCAGTGGGAAAAATTCCTCGACTTTTCTTACCAGCCTATAGTCTTCTTGCGAAGGTAAACCAAAGTGTCCTTATTGAGGGCTTTAGTTAAATAGTCTGCAAGCTGTTCCTTCGTGTCTATTTTATGGATCGAGATAAATCCCTTAACTACGTAATCACGGAAGTGGTGTAGCTTGACATTTAGGTGTTTGGTTCGTGGGCGATATTTGTGGTTTTTGGCTATCTCTAATGCCCCACTGTTATCCTCGAATACTTTGCAGTGCACTTTTGGACTAGTGTCACCCACGTCGAATCCCATTTCTTTGAATTCTTTTAGTAGTTGCATCATAGGGATGACCTCCCTAAGTGCGTACGACAGTCCCGTGTACTCACTTTCTGTGGTACTTAGACATATCTCAGTTTGGAGCTGAGACTTCCAGGTTACTGGACACCCTTTAAACATGATTATATAACCATGACGCGATCTTGCGGTATCGGGGTCGTGCGTTTCCTTTTTGTCGTAATTGCCCGCGAAGTCCGCGTCGACGTAGACTTCGAGTCCCTTGTCTTTTTGCGGTCTAAGGATAGTTCCCTTGTCGCGAGTACCCTTTAAGTACCTGGCTAACCATCTTATGGCTTCGCCGTGTTCTTTCTTTGGGCGTGAGGTGAAGCGTGCACACTGGTGTGTTGCATACGATATGTTGCTACGTGATCCTCTTTCTAGATAATTTAGTTTTCCTATAATCGATCTATAATTAAAAGAATTATTAAAATCCTCCGAGTCGGTGTGACCCGATATTAATTTTGACGACGAAGCCGGTGTCTCTTTTGGTGATACCGTGTTTTTCTCGCTGTCCTGATTCATATTTAAATCTTTCAAAATTTGGTCTATGAGGTGTGGCTGCGTTAGGTGTATCGTACCATCGTCCATACGGTTGATGTTCACCCCTAGGAAGTCCGATAGGTCTCCCTCTAAAGTTATATTTAACTTGGCTTTTTGGATGTCTTTGATAATTTGGTTTATTTCGTCCTGATCCGGTCCCGCCAGGATCGTGTCGTCGGTGTACAGGCAGTACATGGTACTTCCTTTGTACAGTATGCACTCGTCAACTTTTGACTGTGTAAAACCTACTTCGTTAACTAGTTTCTTAATTAAGTACTTATTCCATACCCTGCCGGCGTCCGGCTGGCCGTAGACATTTTTGTGTAGTTTCAACACGTACTCTTTCGAGTCATAACCCGGGATTTCTATTCCACCGGGGATACGCATGTAAACTTTTCCTGCGATTGGTGCTTGTGGGAATGCCAGCACGTAGTCTATTTGTTTAGTGTACCATCCGTTAACAGCCACCATGGTAAGTAGTAGCCTTATGGAGTTCCACGACGCGACTGGCGCATACGTCTGATCGAAGTGTTTTCCCTTAATCATTCGTGACCCGTCAACGTTCAGACGAGCTTTCCACTTCTTGACTTTCCGAGTCTTTATGTCCCTTTTCCGTTTCATTTGCCATACGGCCGGTACGATTATTTCATCATCCGGGACTTCGGATTTGTGTATAATTGAGAAGTTTTTGTTTCCCAGTTGGTCATTGATTTCTTTCTGCATGGCCTGTTTGAATTCACGCCTGTCCGGCTCACACATAGCTTCGTGCATATACATGGTGTCCGGATCGGTTGTGGCCTTAAAGGCCTGTAGCGGTTCTTGTTCTAATGTCGAACCCGCTGGAAAGAGTGCTTCCAAACATAACAGTTCTCCTTTTATTTCTTCTTTTGTGGATTCTGAGATTTCCGCTATCATTGCCTGTAGTAGTGGTTGGCGCGGTACAGGAGCTTTATCCGCTATTTTTGGCGGTAGC
>PIVU01000131.1 GCA_003354025.1 Nitrospirota bacterium | reverse complement strand
TCAGGAGTGAAAAGGCCTTTATCGATGTCGTTCTGGTTTACCAGTGCTCCGGCGATCATGCCAAGCTCCACATTGCTGCCGTTGCTGTCTGTGCCTTCAGCTCCCCACAATGGGGTTTTGAAGTGATCAAATGCTGATGCCCCGCTCTGCTCAACAAGTTCTTCCTGCGGAAAGACCTGATCAAGATCAATCTTGAAAGTCCCCTTGATATCGGGATTGATAAAGACCTTCCAGAATGCTGCAATCGCCTTCAAAAAACTGTAATGCCGGCCATATTCACCATCCACACCAATAACATCGTAAAGCAACCTGCTTTTATCTGCACCGTCTGCGAAAGGAACAAGAACTCCCCTGACTATTTTAATTGTATCCGCTTCAGTAAACACATAAACATCCAGATTGCTGATATTCTGCTCTTTCCTGAGTTCCTCTTCCAGGTATGTTTTAACGATTTCCTGTAATCCTTCATGTGTTACGGAAACGGACAGCACGCATACAGCTTTTGAATCTTTATTGATGGAGCCACGCTCCTTTTCAAAGTCCACGGCCCTGTCAAGACCTTCAAGCCCGTAGAGCACTTCATTTTGTTCCGGAGCGATCCCCATCGGCACGGGATGATCGTACCAGAACACCTGGTTTTCCCTAAGGACTTTTTGGAGTTCCTTTTTTAATAAGTCACTTAACTTTAAATGATCAAGTGATTTTGAAGGCGGGGGCACAGTGATTAAGATATTGGACGTGAACAGGATCTCCTCATCAGGACGCTGAATTGGTGAAGTATTGAGTTTTGTTATCCTGACCCGGCGTTTTTCCCTTAAAGATAGTATTTCCCCGTCACAATTATCGAGCAGACCGGCGCATTCAGGGGAAAAGAACTGACGAGCTTTCTCCGCTGTCCTGACGTTGTCCTTTACTTCAGGTGAAGTTATCCATGAACATAAAGAAGATAATTTATCAAATTCATTTTTTTCATGTGAGCACAATGATGACACTTCATCATGTATGAAATTAATTCCCAGTGTAAAAAAACGTACTGCCTCAGACCATGGGCTGTTTGCTTCAAAACCATTCAGATACGCATGGGCTTTATCGTATGACCTGTGGGATTTTCCTGACAAACTAATCAGGAAAGCGGCATTCAGATTACGAGCTATTGCCGCCTCACTGCTATCAGAACTCTGCAATAAAGCCGACACATCCAGGCCGCTCAATTCTTTATTGTCTATTATGCTCCCTACTATTGCTTCAAGTTCCCGCATGAAGTTTTGCTCCAATTCATTTAGATCATACATTATAACATCTCATTCCGGGATTCATCATGCACAGGAGTTTGCCGAGTCTGATGCCTGCTTTATCTGAGCATGTAGATGAGCGGTGAAACATATGTGAGGCAGGTCCCTTGCAAAAAGAATCATGATGTACTATATTAGCTCTCCACACCTGCAGCAATTCCCTTAAAACACCAATATAAGCGAACATTATAATTACATAATTTTTTTTACTTTGACATGTAAAAAAACTATTAAGTATACTTTCTAGAACAACGTTCAATTCTTTTAAAAAAGCACTTCTCGTAACTATTTATTTAAGGAGTTAATTATAATGAAACGCTTCAGTTTTATGCTTTCAGTTTGCACATCAATTCTCGCTGTATTTCTGTTATTACCTCTTTCATTAGGATCAGTTTTTGCCTCCAGCGGAGGAGGGCATGGCGCCAGCAAGGGAGATGCAGCAGCATCTGAACACGGCGCTGGGCATGGAGATACTGGTTATCCCGGTGAAGTGCCTTATGACATTCCTTTGGAAGAGATCCAAAAATACATAGCCCCGATGAATGAGTTGGAGCTTGTGAATGAGGACAGTAAATGCTCTGATTGTCACGATGAAGACTGGGAAACTGACAGCACCAGACGGGACCTGGATGAGCCGCATGATGTAATCCCTGTCAAATTTGAAAACCACGATTCTGATAACAGGTGGTGCCTGGATTGCCACAGTGCCAAGAATAGAGACATGTTAAGGCTGATCAATGGCGACAGAGTCAAATTTAATGAGTACTACAGAGTTTGTGAACAGTGCCACAAGAGGGTATATCGTGAGTGGAAAGTTGGTGTCCACGGTAAAAGAACAGGTAACTGGAATGGTGAAAAACAGTGGCTGCATTGCACTCAGTGCCATGATCCCCATAATCCTCCGTTTAAGCCGTTAAAGCCGATGCCGGCGCCCAGAACGCCACTGAAAATTAAGATTGAGAAAAAATAATATTTGAGAATAGATTGGGAGGCGGTTCGATGTCAGACGATACAAAAGGAAATGATAAGAGTCAAGTAACAAGAAGAAAGTTCCTTGCCGGTCTTACAGCAGGCGCTGCAGCTCTGGGCCTTCCTGCCGGTGCTGATGCCCGTGGTTTTGATGAATACTTCAGGCAGCACTTTCAGAGGCTTGATGAAGATGATCTTAAGGTTATCCTCAAAAATATGAACGAAGAGCTGTCATTTAAATACGGCAAGAAAGTTAATGTGAAGGCAACTCCTCCCATTGACAACACCGTGTTCGGCTATGCCCTTGATCTTTCGAGATGTATAGGCTGCAGACGATGTGTATATGCATGCGTCAAGGAGAACAACCTTTCCAGAAATCCCGAGATCCAGTGGATCAAGGTCCTGGAATTTGCTAACGACAATAATAAATGGCAGCTGCTTGAACATACCAACCGCTACTACGATCCACCGAAAGTTCCAGAAAAAGGAAAATTCTATGTTCCCGTTCAATGTCAGCAGTGCAAAAAGCCGCCATGCACCAAGGTATGCCCTGTAAAAGCAACCTGGAAAGAGCCTGATGGCATTGTTGTAGTCGATTATAACTGGTGTATCGGCTGCCGTTTCTGTATGGCGGCATGTCCTTACGGAGCCAGAAGCTTTAACTGGGGTGAGCCTCATGTTCCAAAAGAAGAAATTAACCCGAACATGCATTATCTCGGAAACAGGCCCAATTACAAGGGCGTAGTCGGCAAATGTACATTCTGTATCCAAAGGTCCAGAGAAGGCAGGTATACCGCATGTGTTGAAGCCTGTCCTGTAGGCGCAAGGAAGTTCGGCAACCTCATGGATCCGAAAAGTGAAATTAGATATATTTTAGAAAATATGAAAGTATTCAGACTCAAAGAAGAAATAGATACCAACCCTAAATTCTTTTACTTCTTTAGTACGGGTACAGGGGTGAAAAGTTAGAGGAGATATAGATATTATGGTAATTGATGCATTAAACGATGTTTTACGGACTATAAAAACAGGAAGTAAAGGCTACTGGGCATGGGTAGGTTCTCTCGCCGGGATAGCAGTTATCGGTCTATTATTTTATTTTGGACAACAGGTCCCTGACGGCCTGTTAGCAACTAACATGCGGGACCAGGTTTCATGGGGCTGGTACATCGCAAACTTTACATTCCTTGTCGGTGTTGCTGCCGCTGCGGTGGTGCTTGTTATTCCCTATTATCTCTATGATGTCAAGCCGTTGAGCAATATGGTGTTGATTGGTGAGGTAATGGCGGTGTCTGCTGTTTCCATGTGTCTTATGTTTATCGTTCTTGATATGGGCAGCCCTGAAAGGTTCTGGCACCTGTTACCCGGCATTGGAATTTTTAACTGGCCCCAGTCGATCCTGACCTGGGACGTTATAGTGCTAAACGCTTATCTGGCCCTAAACCTTTTTATTGTCATCTACGCTCTATCAAAAATATACGCCGGTAAATCCTACAAGACCGGATTTATCTGGCCCTTAATATTACTTTCAATTCCCGCTGCTATAAGCATTCATACTGTGACGGCTTTTCTCTATCTCGGTGTTCCTGCAAGACCGTTCTGGAACGCGGCTGTTCTTGCACCGCGATTTATAGCATCTGCATTCTGTTCAGGACCCGCACTCATGCTAATTATCTTCCAGATCATCAGGAAGAATACCAAGCTTGAGATTCCGGACAAGGCCTTTTTTAAGGTAGGAGAGCTTATAACATGGGCGATGGCATGTAACCTCTTCTTTCTTATTACTGAGATTTTTAAGGAGAGATATTCCGATACAGCTCACATTGCTCCGCTTAATTATCTCTTCTATGGGCTACAGGGACATGATCACCTCGTGCCATGGATCTGGACAGCCATTTTCTTTAACTGCATCGCCTTTGTCATTCTCCTGATGCCTGCGCTGAGGAAGAATTTCCTTACGCTGAATATAGCCTGCGTGCTTATATTCATTGGTGTTTATATTGAGAAGGGCATTGGCCTGATATTCCCGGGATTCACACCGGACACACTTGGTGAAATATACGATTATATGCCCAATACAATGGAACTTGTCATATCACTGGCTGTATGGGCCATAGGATTGCTGATATTTACATTGGGAGCTAAGGTTGCCATAGCGATCCAGACAGGTGAGATCGGACACGCAAAACCATCGGACCATTAGGCTTTAAATTCTAACTGTCATAGTATAAATCAGGGCCCGCTCTTACGGCGGGCCTTTTCTTTTTCCGCATTGCCGTAGGGGTGGTTTCTCACCTCCCTAGTAAATTTCAACCTGTCAGAAATGACAGGTGTTTTTTTGAAAAACACACTTTATAATATTCCGCATAGGGGAGATGGTTGCAGTGAATATACCTTTTAAAGCTCACCAAAAGTCGGGAGGGAAATGTCCGGTCAAAAGATACTAATTGTTGACGATGATATATCAGTTGCAACAGTTGTTAAGATAGCCCTTGAGCAGCACGGTTATGATGTAACTGTCAAAACCGGTGCTTTAAGCGCATACAAATATCTTTCCTATAATTCAGTGGATCTCGTACTCCTCGATATAAAAATGCCGAAGATAAGCGGCATAGAAGCCCTCTGGAGCATCAAGAGTAAATATCCGGATACTATTGTGATAATGATGACTGCCTATGCATCAACTGAGCATATTGAACAGGTCAGGTTGTTAGGAGCATACGGCATTGTCAGCAAGCCCTTTGAAATAGATGAAATCAGGACGTATGTTGGCAGGGTTTTGTCTCAGAGTCGTTCAAGTAAGATTTGACACTCTTTTAACAACGAATAACTAATATCGAGTACATAAATATCGAACCTGCCTGCCGGCAGGCAGGTGTCGAAGTAACTCCAAAAACTTAGAGATTCGAAATATCCTGTTAGTTATTCAATATCCTCCCTATAATTTATTGTATTATATCCTGTACCATTTATTATCCACTACTAACTGATGAGAATGGAGGCTATTCACATTCTCATAAATAATTATACGAACATGCATTTCAATAATCATTGCTTGAATCTAATTTCTGCTATTCTTATATAATAAAGCCATGAAATTAACGACCCAAAATCTCCGCAATCTTGAACGAGCAAAGCAAGTAAAATATTTAAAAACGCAAGCAAGAAGAAAGGATGTTTTAGAAAATGCATTTATTCTTTGGTGCGAAGAGATGGGATATCCCTGCATTAAGGTATGTCAGTGGCCAAAACATTCCACCATTGATATCAGATTAGATGCGACTGAATTCGAATTTACAGATGACATGATAAGCACTATTAATGAACTATACTTTAATTACACAAGAAAAAAGAATCTAATAGCAGGATCTGCAAAGTATATTTATCTGGATAAAATACCCTTTAAGCGTACAGATGACTTCGTGCAGAAGTTGCTTTCATTATTGCCTTTTGACCTCCCTCGAGATTGACATTGATTTCCACTCTATTCAGTCTGTTATTGGGGTATTCTTATTATTTAGGTTAGTTTCTTTGAGCTGAACGTTATGTTATTAACAATAATAATATAGTATATTTGGAGTCTATATGATTGATATGATATACAATCTCTTCCTGGGAATGCTCGGGGTTAACATGGTCATCATTGGTGTTGTGGTGACCATTGTACCGATTGTCATGCTGGTGAAGCAACGGGGGGTTACTCATATTATAAGTATTCTATACATAGTTGCGGGCCCGCTGCTTATATATTTCGGTATTTATTTAGCAAGGAAATACCTTTTTCATAATAGTTAAGCCTTTAGCTTGCCTGCTTTACGCGAAAGAAGTTGCGGTCTGATGATAAGAAGCTGAAGGCCTGTTATTAAATCGTATTATCATTCTGGTCTGATTCGCAGAGCTTCATGTTGTGTCTTTAAGAATATAGGAGAATAGGTGGCATTAAAACCGACAATTTATAAATTAAGAATTACCTTATCAGATATAGACCGCAATTATTATGACACGCTAAATTTAACGCTAGCTCAACACCCGTCTGAAACACTTGAGCGGATGATGGCTCGTGTTCTGTCATATTGTATTAATGCTCAGGAATATCTGGTGTTTACTAAAGGACTTTGTGCTGCGAAAGAACCTGATATATGGGCCCGTACCCTGGATGATCAAATATCATTATGGATTGAGGTTGGGGAGCCTGCTGTTGATAAAATCAGAAAAGCAACACGAATTTCTAAAACAGTTAAAGTTTACAGTTTTAATTCAAAATCAGATATTTGGTGGGACCAGGGGCGGTCAAAATTCAATGAGCTGACGGCTTCTGTTTATCAATTTCACTGGGAAAGTATACAAGCACTGGCGGCCATGGTGAAGCGTACTATGGACCTGTCAGTTACCATTACTGAAGATACTGCTTATATTGACGCTGGATATGGGGCATGTGAAGTGTCCTGGGTGTCATTATCAAAGTAGCCCTTCATTTTTGCGGTGCTATTTAAATACTGTCAAAAAGGCGTGCCTGCTTTAGCGTTAAAAGTAAATTATGAATGAAGAGTATCTAGACGGCTTCCGAAAGATATATGCAGATTATAGCGACGAAGATATTCGTTCTTTACTGAAAGAAGGTGATGTGTTTTTTGATGCAGATTCATGGAGATTACTTCAGGAAGAGGCTGAAAAAAGATCGATTACCGGTGATGGCAGCACTAAGCTTAAAAGAGCAAGCCTTAAGGACAGACTTCGGGCTTTGTTAAGGATAGAAAAAGAATGAACTAATATACAGACGGTTAGACGGGTCATGGGCCGGCAGGCCTGACTCTGAGTTCCATTAGCGTGTGGTTTACAATAATGCACAATGAAGCCTTACTACAGTCTTCATTGCTATACTCTTTGAGGATCGGATATAGTGGAAATGGAATTTACACAGTTTGTGAGACAGTCCCGGCTTTTATTGGCTATCGCAACTTATTTTTATCTTCTAATAGTGCCTTTTTTGTCTTGATATTTTACCGATTATCCATCCCACAAAAAATACACATCCGCCGGCAACAAACCACCATATCATCTGTGATTGCTTTAGCTTGTCATTATCTATCTGTAGCTGCTTAGTCTCAGTTTGTAATGTGCTGTATGACGCTTTAAGGCTGTCCCGCTCTTTCACAAGTTTAATAACATCTTTCGAATCCTTAAACAAAGCGTTATATTTTCCGGTTATCTCCTTAAGTTCTCTGGTTGTCTTTTCCGTTTTTCCCTTGCTTACGGAAATGTTCTGCGTCAGATCATTTACCTTTTTATTATGGTCTGATTTGGCTATTTTGAGTCCATCCCGGAGTGATTCATTTTCTTTTTTGTACTGTTTGTTCTTTGTGTTCAATTGATCAACTTTTACTTTCAGGGCCGCTATAATATCAGATTTTGGAGTTCCCCTGGTCATATACTGTCTAAGCACCCAACCCTCAATGCCGCTCTCCGATTTAACTTTCAGGTATTGTCCGCTCTCTTCGATAACCTCAAGCGGAGTACCTGTTTTAAAAGTTTTAATGATCTTGTACTCATTGCCCTTGCCTTCCCGCACAGTAATAACAAGTACATCAGACACATATTGTGTTTCGGCATAAACAATTCCAACTGACACTGTAAAAGGAGATAGCATCAACAGAAAGATGATTATTCTTAAACGTATGATTTGAGTGATCCTCATATCAACCCTCCAATAATTAAAACTGTGCAATACTGTTAACGAGTAGAAAAAATAATATTATAGATTATATATGATATTTAAATAAATGTTAAATAAAACAATAAAAACTGCTCACTGCAAGGGTTATTTATTGAAATAGCGGGAGATAATTAGATGATATCATTAAGGTTGTCTGATCGAAATAATTATAAAGACAAATATGTGAATTAATAGCTCTTATTTGGGACATAATTAAAAACCCTTTCCTTCCCTGAATTATATTTCATTGACTGCGGGTTAGCGCGGCAGAAGCTTCTCCGATAAGGGCGGATAACATTTTTCACCCTCTATATATTAGAATTAATGTTACGCCATGAAGAAATACCATCTTAAATCATCCAGTACCTTCAAGCCGTCAATTGACTACTCAGAGCATCTTAACTCCGAACAGCTGGAGGCCGTAACATCAGGAGACGGGGCTTCCCTTGTTATCGCCGGGGCCGGTTCAGGAAAAACCAGGGTAGTGACATACAGGGTTGCTTATTTAATTGAAAAGGGTGTTGACCCCTCACGCATTTTACTGCTCACATTTACAAATAAGGCTGCCAGGGAGATGCTGCATCGTGTTGAAACTCTCATAAAGGGTGAGGCGCGCCGGGTATGGGGAGGCACGTTCCACCATACAGGCAATGTTATTCTTCGGAAGTATGGAAATTCGATTGGTCTCGATCCCGGCTTTACAATCCTGGACAGGGAAGACTCCAGAGACCTGATTGAATCCTGCGTAGCGGAGCTGAAATTGAGGGCCGACAAAATGTTCCCAAAGGGTAATGTTCTCCTTGATGTTATTAGCCATGCTATCGGGACAGAGCGGACAGTGACTGATGAGATCGAGGACAACTATTCACACCTTGCAATATATAATGAAGAAATAGAGTCGTTAAATAAAAGATATGAAGCAAAAAAACGGGAAATGAACCTCGTTGACTTTGATGATCTTCTCTTTCTCTGGAAGAAGATCCTTGTTGACGTTCCGGCAGTCAGAGAAAAGCTATCTTCACGATTTCTCCATGTGCTCGTGGATGAGTACCAGGACACAAATAAAATACAGGCTGAGATCGTGGACCTGATGGCATCAACACATAAGAGCCTCATGGTGGTAGGCGATGATTCACAGGCAATTTATTCATTCAGAGGGGCGTGCTTTGACAATATCATTGAATTCCCCGAACGCTATCCTGGTACTCAGACGTTTAAACTGACTACCAATTATCGCAGTACCGATGAAGTTCTGAATATTGCCAATGAAAGCATAGCCTTAAACACCAGGCAATTCCCAAAAGAGCTGCATTCACTCAACAGGAGAGGCGCAAGGCCGGCTCTTGTACCTCTTAAAAATCCGGGCCAGCAGGCGGAGTTTGTGGCACAGAGAGTACTGGATCTTGTAGATGAAGGAGTTCCCATGAGTGAGATTGCGGTTCTTTACAGATCGCATTACCAGTCAATGGACCTCCAGATGGAGCTCACCAGAAGACGGATCCCTTACGAGGTCAGGTCAGGTATGAGGTTCTTTGAGCAGGCGCATATAAAAGACATTACCTCTTTCCTTCGGGCGATGCTCAACCCGATGGATGAGATATCATGGACACGTATTCTAAAGCTGACTCCCGGGATAGGAGGCGTCACAGC
>PIVU01000625.1 GCA_003354025.1 Nitrospirota bacterium | reverse complement strand
ATTTGACATTACAAGCATATATTGCCGAACATAATGGCTTATGAGCGGATACTTAATTACAATAATAACAGCATATATTCTGGTTGTAATGCTCGGGTACTGGCTCGACTTCCTGAACCTGTCGCACCTGAAGAAGCACGGCGCCGTTGTTCCTCCTGAGTTTAAAGGACAGATAGACCAGGAGCTGCTCAGTAAAACCCGTGATTACAATGTTGAAAGTACAAATTTCAGTTTTGTCTCTTCCACCTTTAATAATGTTATATTCCTTATCTTCTTATTTGTACTGCTCAATCTGTACAACTCATGGATTGTATCGCTGCAGCTGTCCTTTATCCTCTCGGGATTACTCTTTTTTCTTCTGATAACATATTGTGAAACAATAATATCCATACCCTTCAGTTTGTACAGCACCTTTAAGATTGAGAACAAATACGGCTTCAATACCATGACTCCCAAACTATGGATAAGCGACACCATTAAGTCCCTTATTATCTCAACTATCCTGATGGGCCTGCTCATTTCCGTGGCGCTTTATCTGATTCAAAAAAACCCAAATTTGTGGTGGCTG
>PIVU01000130.1 GCA_003354025.1 Nitrospirota bacterium | reverse complement strand
CCAAGCCCCAGAAGGATCCCGTATTTAATATCTACATTAGCAAGCCGATGATGAGCAACCAGCGCTGAAACAGCTATAACAAAGATGCCAAGAAAGGAGGTGCCTACTGCTTTCTGGGCAGTAAAGCCGAGATACAACAAAATTGGGACCATAATAATACCCCCGCCCAGTCCGGTAAATGAAGCAAAAATACCGACAATGATACCGCTTCCTATGATCGCTATAGTGGTAGTATCCATTTTAACTCCTTAAATGTTATTTCCCTCCGTTATGTCACATTATTACTATGCAAAAACTGAATGATAATAACAGACAATTTGTGATTATACAATTGGCGGCTGTGCTTCAGGAAGTTTTACGACTTGAAGAAAATCAAAGGACATCAGTCAATATATATCCGGGGATAAGAGCGGTCTATAAGTGGAAGGTGGATAAACAAGCACCCTCATGTTTAAAATGAATATTTAGACCCGTACTTCCTTTTAACAGCATTTCTTTCCGGCAGCTCCTCTACACAATCCTCTATGATTTTAATGGTGTCAGCAGAAACATTCTTACCATTGGAATCAGAATGGCTCAGATATAAATGTCTCAGCAGGGCCTCTTTACTGCTGAGGATGCTGCTGCAAACAGAGCACAGATAAATTTCGGCTTTTACACTGCCGTTAATGTACGTGTCAATCAGTTTACTGTCATTTGAAATCTGAAACGCCATTTTTGTATTCGGTACTAATGAAATGGAATGAGAGTCAATGTGGGATGTCATTGTGGATGTCGGCGACGTGCAGGATTCATCCACGGCAAAGTGGCAATGGGGGCAGATATATATAGTTTCGGCTCCTTCACAAACTTCATGGGTATCCACTGTTACGGCTGTGCTGGTCAAATGGCTGGCATGTTTGCTAATAATATGTTCCGATAATGCTGAAGAGTCCGCATAGTATTCATCACAAAATGGACAGAAAATCAATTTATTAAGAACTGCCGTTATAGCATCTCCGGTATTTTTTATCTTATTGGCACTATTCAGAATCCTTGCAACCGCATCTTTCATTTCCTGCATAATTTTAGCGACCTTTCTTGTTGACCGAGTTAATCTGCTTGATCTTTTCGCGCGTTGGTTTTACTGAACAGGCCCTGCAAATAGTTGAACCTTTTGCATCATAGCACCCGCTTTCATAAATGCGTTTTCCCAGATCGTCACAATAGATATGCTTGTTTTGCACTTTAAATTTAGGCATGTTCAAACTTGAAAAGTAATTATAAGCCGTCCTCAGCTTTTTTCAGATATTAAAAGATTCAATTTGGAATGGAAAAGGAGAGAAAATTAACAGACAATTAAATAACAGACTTATTCCAGAAATATCTTTATTTGTAGTACTAAGCTTAACATATTAGGGGGAATTTAGTTTATAACCTAAATGTGCCAGACATTCATTACCCGCTGGAGAATCTCCTCAATTTTTATATATTTACCTGCAGACCTCGAGATTTCAACACCCATACCGTCTAGTCCTGGTACTACTTTTACAGCATGCCTGGCTTTAACGAGCAGTCTGTGCAGTTTGACTAGTTAATTACAGTTAAGATCTGTAAAAATCTGCCCTGAAAACGCAGGGAACAAGGCACAGCTACAAGCTTTCCCGGTACTTTCTATAGTTATCTATACTTACAAAATAGTCAGGATCTTCCAGAACATTAACATCACAGATCTTTTCCGCCTTTTTAATCAAACGAATGCAGTCCTGGCTAAGATGACGAAGGTGAACGTTTTTACCTAATCGATGATATGATTCGGCAAGCTTGTTAATAGTGTCAATGGCCGACTGGTCCATGATACGTGACTCTTCAAAATCTATAATTACTTCCTGCGGATCATTTTTCACATCAAATTTAGTCATGAATAATGTTGTAGAAGCAAAAAACAGGGGGCCATAAATTTGATAGTGTTTAATGCCCCTTTCATCCACGATTTTACGTGCACGAATACGCAGCGCATTTTCCCAGGCAAATATTACCGCTGAAATAACTACTCCGCAGAGTACGGCAATGGCCAGGTCATACTTTACGGTCAGGACCGTCACAATCAGTATCACAGCAACATCCCACTTGGGAATTTTATTTATTATATTAAATGTACTCCAGGCAAATGTTTTTATAACAACAAGAAACATGACACCCACCAATGCGGCAATGGGTATTGTTTCGATGTAACTTGCGGTGAACAGAATGAAGAACAGCAGAGCAAATGCTGCAGTTATTCCGGAAAGACGCCCCCGTCCTCCTGATGTAATATTAATGATACTCTGTCCGATCATGGCACATCCTCCCATTCCGCCAAACAAACCGTTGGTGAAATTAGCAATACCCTGAGCAACACATTCCCGATTGCCGTGTCCATGGGAGTCGGTCAGTTCATCGATGAGTGTCAAGGTCATTAAGGATTCAATTAGTCCAATGGCGGATAAAATAAGAGCGTAGGGAGTTATAAAGATAAGTGTTTCCCAGTTAAGCGGAACTTTCGGAAAAGCAAATGTGGGAAGACCTGCCTCAATGCCGATGCCTCCGTTTGCCCTGATAAAGGATAAAACTGTTTCAGTGTCTACACTGGTAAAAAGCACCAGGAACGACACAGAAATGATAGCTATAAGAGCAGCCGGCGCTTTCTTGTGGATCTTTGGGATAAGAAATAGCATCCCCATGGTTAACGCCACCAGGCCCGCCATAGTCCAAAGAGGTTTCCCCTGCATCCATACTCCATTTGATTGGAACATATTTAACTGAGAAAGGAAAATCACAATAGCCAGTCCGTTAACAAATCCCATCATGACCGATCGGGGGACCATTCTAATAAACTTCCCTAAACGTAACACTCCGGCCAGGCTTTGAAATACTCCCACCAGAAGCAGGGTGATAAACAAATACTGAACACCTGAATGAGAAATGTCTGTGCCCATGGCATTTCCTTCCTGCACAAGATGGACCATCACAACTGCCATAGCTCCTGTAGCACCGGATATCATACCGGGCCTTCCTCCTAGCACAGCAGTGATAAGACACATCATAAATGCACCATATAGACCGACAATTGGAGAAATACCTGCGACAAAGGCAAATGCAACAGCTTCAGGGACCAAAGCAAGAGCAACGGTGATCCCTGAAAAAATATCACTTTGAATACTGCCTTTGGTTTTAGATATCATAGAATAGTTTGATTGCATACAAATTCCTTATTTTATAGTTATAGTTTTTAAATACTTCCGACTCAATTAGTATTTCAACACTTTAATCCGACATGATTTCAATGCACTATGGCATTTGTCTCTTCTGCGCACAACTTTACACTTCACAGACATGATGTCTTGAAATGAATATGCGGGCACAACCCGCACATTGATTGCACATAGAAATATAGATTTAATAATTGAGTAAACGCGACACTACGGGAACTACTAGTGGTCGGGGCAAATGATTTTACACCGTGGGCTTCTCAAAAATGCTTCTGGACCTACATAGCGGTTCTACTTACCGCCTTGTTCTTGCGGCCGCTCTTGTGTGAAAGAGAGGAAACATTGGTCCAGGCCATAGTCTTCTTTTTCTTTCCCCTTTGGGGCTGTTGTCCGTGCGAAGGACGTGCTGAAACTTTGCTGCCTGACGATGCAGATTTTGTATAGTCAAAGCCTTCCAGTGTACGGCGCTCCACCTTTTCTTCAAGAACGCGCTCAATACTTCGGACCATGTCTTCATCTTCCCGGGTCATGAACGTAAAAGCATCACCGGTCTTCGCAGCCCTTCCTGTACGGCCGATCCTGTGAGTGTAAGCATCGGTAGTATCGGGCATATCAAAGTTAATCACATGGGAAATACATGAGACATCAATACCTCTGGCTGCAATATCCGTTGCAACAAGGACCTGGTACCTGCCGTCACGAAACCCTTTCAGCGCTTCCTGGCGTTTATTCTGAGACAGGTTTCCCTGCAACGATGCTGCGCGGTAACCGGCTTTTTCCAGCTGTACTCCCACACGCTTTGCACGGTGCTTTGTGCGCGTAAAAACCAGGACCGATTCAGTATCAGTTTTGCGCAGCAGTTTGAGAAGAAGCCCTGTTTTGAGGTTCTGCTCAACCGGGTAGAGGGCGTGCGCTACGGTATTTGCAGGCGCACTGTGGTTTATCTGGACAGTGACAGGGTTCTGCAAAATGTCGTTGGCCAGTTTTCGGATACCCACCGGCATTGTCGCTGAAAAAAGCAGTGTCTGCCTGGAACGGGGTATGCTCTTGATGATCTTCTTAATGTCAGGCAGAAAGCCCATGTCCAGCATCCTGTCAGCCTCATCAAGGACAAGAATCTCCAGTTTCGAAAGATTAATGGTGCGCTGGTTCATATGATCGAGCAGACGTCCCGGACATGCGACAGCAATATCAACGCCTTCATTCAATTTCTTAATCTGCGGTTTAATGCTGATGCCTCCATAAATAGTGGCGCAGCGAAGCCCTGTCTGGCGACCCAGTGTTCTGAAAGTCTCGGCTATCTGTTCCGCAAGCTCACGGGTGGGAGCCAGGACAAGAGCGCGCAATGTACCGCGCGGTCCATCAATAAGATGCTGCAGAATCGGCAGCACAAAGGCCGCTGTTTTTCCGGTGCCGGTCTGTGCAAGCCCCATAACATCCTTTTTCTGCAGGGCCGGCGGAATCGCCTCGGCCTGGATCGGTGTCGGCTCTGTAAAGCCCGCCTTTGTTATTCCTGCCGCTACATTAGCGTGTAAGTTCAGTGTGTTAAATTCCATATATTGTATATTCTCCTTTTTTTCTGCTTGAGGGGGGGGACCCCCGGTGTATTCCGGGGCTTACAGTACGTAGGTTTATTCCGGGTACATCAAGTAGTAACTAATAAGCCTAACAGCTTTTCCTATTGCCTGTCAACAACAACAGCTTCACCTTTCCACACAAACCCATGATAATAGTATAATAATATCAGTCCAAAGGAGCGTTTATAATTTATGAGTTATCATCGAGTTATTATATTACTGATTATTGTTTTAGTATTCTGCTCCATAAGCCCTGCCCTTTCAGCACAGTCTACAATTACACAAGCTGAAGGGTTTTCCTGCATGGGTGATGACAAATCAAGGAAGCAGACAAGAGAGGATGCTCTTGCTAACGCTAAGAAAAGGGCCACGGACCATGTTGTTTCCTATGTAAAAAGCGAAACCAAGGTGAAAGATTTTGTACTTGAATCAGATATTATTGAAGTCTATACACGGGCAAAAGTAAAAGTACTGAAGAAAGAAGAACCGGGATGGTACAGGGACAAGAATTCAGGAGACTGCTTCAAAGTTATCATAAAGGCAGAGGTCATACCCGATGAAAAAGCATTGGATAATATTGCAAATGAATCTGAGACAGCAGATAATCCCAGCATGCCCCTAAAGGTAAAAGTATGGACAGACCAGGAAGAATATAAAAATACTGAAAAAGTGAAAATATACTTGAAGGGCAATAAGCCTTTTTATGCACAGGTACTTTACATGGATGCTAAAGGCGTTCTTGTGCAGCTGCTTCCAAACCCTCACAGGAAGAATAATTACTTCAACGGCAGCTCCATATATGAAATCCCGACGGCAGAAGATAAATTTGAACTTGAAGTCATCCCTCCCTTCGGTCAGGAGAGGATAACTGTATATGCAAGCACAAGTCAGCTTGGTGAACTAAACCTTGAGAGCTTAGGCAATGTCTACAGGGTAAAAACAGAAAGACAGGACATTGGAGCCATTACAAGAGGCATTAAAACTAAACAGAAGTCAAAAAGCGGTAAATCCTTACCGTCAGAGTTCTTTGAAAACAACGTAACAATAAGAACACTTAATTAAAAGCAGCTCGTTATTCCCTTCCCTCTTTTATCTGGGCTTTCTGATCGCGGCCGTAATAGCGCCGGGCATAGTAGGTCAAAGTATCACTGAGGTATTTATCAAGCTCTTCATAATCGACATGTCCGTCCCCGTTACCGTAGGGCGCCCTGTCTCCTTCTCCCGCCATCCCAATCAAAAAATATTTCGTAAACAGACTGTGGGAATTATCTTCTTCCCACGATGCCATCTGGTCTGCTGCACCAGCTGATATGACCGTTATCTTTTTCGGTACTTCCGCTGCTTTGGGCTTCACATATATGCCCGAAGCCCGCGATATCAGACTTCCGCTCTGGCTTGCCCCGGAAAAACAGGCCTCCAGCACTACCAGAACAGAGGTGGCCGGAAGCTTGGATAAATTGTTATAGAGAGTAGAGAGAGGATAGCCGTTAAGTTCAATACGCGTCCCGTCCGCATCAACCGGAACCAGATAAGGGCTTCCGTCCTGTCCCGCAGGTGCGCCGTGGCCTGAATAGTATACAATGACCCTGGAACTCCCGGGCCGGATCCAATCATAAAGCTGGCCCTTGTGATTGTCCTTCGTACCGAATACTCGGGTAAGCTGCGCACTTGTTGCGTCCTTTAATTCAATAACATTGCCCGGCCTCACCCCCAGTGCCTGAATTGCATATTGCTTGAATCCCCCGGCATCAGCATAGGCAGGCATTACATCCGGCATGTCTGTGCTTAATAGTTTGTAATTGGCGTTTCCAATTATGACAGCTATATCGTGCGGGCGGGTTGTCGCTTTTGTAAAGGAAACAGAAACCGGTGCAGTGCTGAATTTCACTACTGTCTCTGCCTTTGGCTCCTCCCGGACCACCACCGGCGCGGGTGCTGCTTTCTGAGGCACAACTTCAACAGTTTTCTCCTTGTTCAAAATATGATCGACGCTTTTGCCGCTTGCCTTCACTTCCTGTCGATAACCTGCAAGATAAGTATCAATTATTGACCTGGACATGTCCCATTGAAAGGTTGCGGTATTTCCAAACTCATCAGTGCCGATTCCAGTGCCTCCCGTAGAAGTTGTTTGTGTCATATCAGCCATGAGCGTACGGCCGTCATTGCATACCAGCGGTCCCCTCGTGTGGTTGCGCGGGTCTCCCTCTTTGACATAAGGAGCAAATGACCCCGAGCACTCCAGGCCGGTCCTTTCACCGGTCATTGACATCGTCCCTGTGCCTGATAGTGGATCTACAATGGCAGAGCCATGGATAACTTCAGCATAATCGTCGGTATGGCCGCCCATATATACGGGTATACTGCAAGCTGCCATAAAAAGCGCTGCAACAGTCATTGCAATGATATTTCGTGATTTCATTATTTCACTGCTCCTTTTACGTTCAGAATCCATTCAATATATATATCATATTTCTGAAAAACCGCTTGTTTTTTTATCGGATGATACCTTGGGAAACTTAATAGAAATGAATAGGTCAGTAAACAGGAAGAACTACTTGAAAATTAAGAGGGGTCAGCCATTACAAGGATTTCAATTGTCCTTCTAATAGTCTGACCCCTTAACGTTTATACTTAAACTTAAAAAGCTTACTCTATGTTTGCGCCTACAATAGCAGCCATCTGCATCATGTTGACTGTCTGGCCTTCTTTCATTCCTGTAAGGTCTGTGAGTTTGCCTGATTTGCTTGTAGATTTTGTGTTTTTGAAAATCGGGAGCAGTTTAGAATCTGAAACAATGAATTTGCCTGCATTTTCAGCTTTTCCATTTTCAGTCTTTGTCTGAAGTCCATTTTCCTTAATATAGTCCCAAAGTTTTTTGGTGATCTCTGTCCTGGGAAGTTCTGATGCTCCCAGAAAATCTGCCAGGTCACTTTTCAGCTTTACCGGTTTACTCAATCCTTTTGCCTCTGCCATTTTTAACTCCTCCATTATTAGGTTTTAATAAAATTACTTTTGGGGTCGTATCGTTTATCGCGACATTTTTGTCATACTTGACCCCCATATGATTCGCAGATTCAAAACACCTGAATGACTGGAATTCGGGTAATATTATAGCCGAAAACAGCAATAATAACTCTACAGTCAGAAAAGCTTGGTAATTCAGATAGTTAGAGCGGCATAATCAACCGATGTTGAAAAACACCTAGTTAATAGATCTGCCACTCAGTATGTGGAATAGTTACCTAATGGGGCGCTGCCCCAAACCCCGGATCATTCTTTTTGCCGCCAAAAAGAACGAACCAAGAAAAACCGCCCCACAATGATTGCTTAAATTCCTACATATTCAAGACTTCCCGCTAAATTAAAAAAACTCGGTCGTACCTCCCTCAAACAGTTTTTAATTCTTAACGCGTCCAGTCCTGAATATTCCGGAAGCAATCAAAAAAGGGGGTTAAAGACAAAGATGAAAAGATGTAAGACAAAAGACAACGGACAACTGCGACTCTTCTTCAAGAAGAAGAGAGCAGTATTCCCCCCTTTAGAAAAGGGGGCCAGGGGGTTGTGACCTCCCATTAAGCGATTTTAGGTGATGAGGGAGATCGTAGGGAAAAGAATTTGTTCGTGTCTGAGCGAAGCGAGTTTGAACAAATTCCCCGGAGATCGACTGAAGAGCCGTGAAAAAATCGGTTCGGGCGCTTTTTTCTTGCTTCGTTCTTTTTTGTGCGTACAAAAAGAATGACGCGGGGTTTGGGGCAGCGCCCCATTTACAATCAATAATAAACCAATTCAACCACTACTAACCAAACCCCTCTCCGCCTCCAACACATCCTCAAATGGAACAAGCACATATATAGCACTAATCTGTTTTACAATTTGGACAAATCATAATATTAGTATTAGCCATTTATTATTCAGTTAAATGGCGGTGTTAATATCTCTACTTTTATCTTTATAACCACCTTTTTGATTAGTTCCGGCTTTTCCTCAATCATTAATGAAGGCATATGCGCGTCCTGTGGAAAAAACATGACAAATGTTCCTGGAGATAAATCAACATGCGCTGTCCCGGCACAAGTGCGTTTGTAAAACTCGGCGTCTTTTAATTCATCATATGGCTTATCTATTACAAGCCCATCTCTTGAAAACCAGTCAATCCTTTCACTGCCAGATAGGACTGCCTGAATGTCTACGTATTTCCGGTGAGTTTCAAGAACAGCTGTTTCGGGTGAACGGGTTTTATAAATCATAACCTGGGCAAAGATATCGTCACCCTTAATATCGTATTTACTCTCTTCTGTATCAGGCGTCAATGATAATAAAAATTCGAAAGCAGCTTTCCATCCTGCTCCGAAGTTGTAGTGCTTCCAATTTCCTAATTTATCAATAACCATAATCTAAGTCCTTTCTGTTGCTATAACATCTAACGATATCTGGGCTCTGATTTAATAGTCAAATTCAATAACCGCCCTACTTTGAAAACCCATAGTTTGAGCTAAATCACTTAAATCATCAATTCTTTTTTGCAATTCAGGGTGACTGGCAAAGTAATGCACTGCTTTCAAATCAAACCTTCTCTCTTCATCTTTTAATGCCTCAAAAAACTCCGTGGCCCCTCCTACATGACCATAGAAACAGTTTAGAGCTTGTAACGCTGCTTTATCAGCTGCGCTCTCCTGTTTTTGAGAATACCTGGCATAACCAAAAGCTTCTGCAGGAGCAAGGAGTTGCGAGATATCAGAATTTGCTCCGGTAATTATTGTAGAGAGAGCCAGCAGAACTATTCCCCTGCCCATTGACCGCAGGTGATCTCTGTTTATATAGTGCCCAAGCTCATG
>PIVU01000360.1 GCA_003354025.1 Nitrospirota bacterium | reverse complement strand
GTTTGAGAATTGCCCACAATCACTGTGCTCTGCATATCGATTTCATAATCGAGCATATTTTCCAGGGTAGTTACAGTCACGGTTTCGTGGTCCCTCGTAGCTGCCTGAACTATTCCGACGGGAGTATCAAGAGGCCGGTGCTTCATAATTATATCTCGTGCCTTTTTGATATTATCGGGACGACCCTTGCTCTTGGGATTATAAATTACGATTACAAAATCAGCCGATGCAGCCGCATAAAGTCTTTTTGTAATAAGCTCCCATGGAGTCAAAAGATTGCTCAGACTTACCGATGCAAAATCATGCATCAGTGGAGCTCCGAGCCTTGACGCTGAAGCACTCAGTGCCGGGATACCGGGAACGACTTCAATGTCAATTAACTGCAGTAGAGAACGGCCGTCCGCCCCCGGGGGCTCTTCACGGCTTTTAGCGGTTTCAAAAACCAGCCCGGCCATTGCATAAATACCGGGATCGCCGCTGCATATAACCGCGACGGATTTCCCTTCCAGCGCAATATCAATAGCTTTTGCGCATCGGTCAACTTCCTGTCTCATACCTGATGACATTACTTCCTTGTCTTTTATTAAATCCTGAATAAGGTCAAGATATGTTTTATATCCAACAATTACATCGGAACTTTCAATTGCCCTCTTAGCAGCAGGAGTAATATGGTCTGCTCCTCCAGGGCCTATTCCTACAACACAAATTCTGCTTTTACCAGTGATAATGTTACGTTCCCCCTTTTTTCTTTAGGAATAACTACCGTACTGTTATGAAACCTCTTTCGTGCTGCAAGTATGGCTGCCGGTTCCGCGACAGCTGCAGCTCCCGTTGCAGCTTTTACTACTTCCGACGGCGCTATATTATGCTTTAACACAGCACCGTTCAAATCGTTTTTTGAAAAAAAATCTATGTTCAGGCCAGCATCATCAGCAAAGTCAATCAGACCCTGCTCATCTGCCTTAAGATCAATCGTTGCTACCCTGGCAATAGAGTTAATCGAAAGCTTATATTTCTCAAGAGCTTGATTAACCATCTCACTTATCTCTTTTTTTGAAGTGTTCCGGTTGCAGCCAATGCCAACAAAGAGATTTTTTGGTCTTAATACAAGTGCATCATTTTCAAGGAGTCTGCTGGAAATAACCACATCAGCTTTCTCATCCTGGCCAACCATTTCAAACTCTTCAGGGATATTCCCGGACCTGAATATATGCTCCGTCCGCACCCTGATATTTTTTCCATTAACTATTTTTGCGCTGACGTCCTTCAATTTGACATAGTCTTCTACATATAGATTTTCTTTTTCGGCCCAGAGATCAAGTGCAACCTTGCCCTGTACATCCGACGAGGTTGTAATAACAGCCCTGCCGCCTATACAGTCGGCAATGCCCCGTGTCAGAGCGTTTGCGCCTCCGATATGTCCGCTGAGCAGACTTATTACAAACTCACCCTTTTCGTCGAGTACGACAACTGCCGGGTCCGTTTTCTTATCCTTTAACAGAGGAGCTATGGCCCTGACAACAATACCGGTTGCCATTATACATATGATATTTTTTACACTTTCCCACTTATCATTGAATAACTCTTTTTTGTAGCGAAGAATTTCAGAATCAGGGAAAAGCTCCCTTATGGATTTTGCAAGTTCCAACCCGTTTTCCGTTATATAGTAAATGACTGTTTTTCGTTTAGTATGCATTATTAAATCCTACACAGCGATCTCTACGCTTTTCTATACTCGTGAGTGAAGTCTTTATGATAGAGTCTGGACTCCTTACGCAGCTGTTCTTCTGAAGCGCGAAGGGCCTCTCCCACATAAATAAGGGCTGTCTTTTTTATTCCTGCTTCTTTGACAAGATCAGCAATATTTTCAAGCGTGCCTCTAACTATCCGCTCTTCCGGCCAGGACACTTTTTCAATTACAATAACAGGTGTATCCTTGGAATATCCTTCAAGGAGTTCGCTCCTAACTTTATCTATCATTCCGACACTCAGAAAAATCACCATCGTTGCCGCGTGCTTTGAGAGCTCCGAGAGTTTCTCCTTTGCCGGAACAGGGGTACGCCCTTCGATCCGCGTAAATATTACTGTCTGGCTGATTTCAGGAATGGTAAGCTCCTGCCCAAGAGCAGCAGCTCCGGCCAGTGCAGAGGAAACACCCGGAACAACTTCGTAGGGAATATTCAGTTTACGCAGTCTCTCGATCTGCTCTGATATTGCTCCGTAAAAGGAGGGGTCGCCTGTATGCAGTCTCACAACAAGCAGCCCTTTCTCATGTGATGCCTTTATGATTTCAATAATATCATCCAGTGCCATTCCCGCTGAGTCATGTATCTCAGCCTTAATC
>PIVU01000359.1 GCA_003354025.1 Nitrospirota bacterium | reverse complement strand
GTGTTAAGGAGAAATAATAAATTGGACACCACTATTGAAGACAAAAAGAAGTTATCATTTTTAGACCGGTTTCTTACTTTATGGATATTTCTGGCAATGGCTGCCGGTGTAAGCGCCGGTTATCTTGTCCCTGATATTGAGCCCTTTATTAATTCCTTTCAAGTTGGAACAACAAACATTCCTATTGCAATAGGCCTTATCCTGATGATGTACCCGCCGCTTGCCAAGGTACGTTATGAGGAACTGGGCAAGGTTTTTAAAAATAAAAAAATCCTTGGACTTTCCCTGGTTCAGAACTGGGTAATCGGGCCTACCCTGATGTTTATACTTGCGATTACTTTTCTTCATGACTATCCTGATTATATGGTCGGCCTTATAATGATCGGCCTGGCACGCTGCATTGCAATGGTAATTGTCTGGAGTGAACTGGCATGCGGCGATAATGAATATACCGCGGGACTTGTTGCATTCAATTCTATTTTCCAGGTCCTTTTTTACTCTGTTTATGCATACATATTCATTACTGTACTGCCGTCATGGCTGGGCCTTGAAGGGGCTGTCGTAGAAGTTACTATGGGACAGATCGCAAAAAGCGTCTTCATCTATCTGGGCATACCGTTCTTTGGAGGAATTATTACACGCATCACGCTTATCAAAATAAAAGACAGGGAATGGTATGAGAAGAAATTCATCCCTCGGATCAGCCCCATAACCTTAATTGCTCTGCTCTTTACAATTGTTGTCATGTTCTCCCTTAAGGGCAACGTTATTGTTCAGCTACCGCTGGACGTGGTCAGAATTGCGATACCACTGCTAATTTACTTTGTAGTGATGTTTCTTGTCTCATTTTTCATGGCAAAGAAACTGAATACAGACTATCCTAAGTCAGCATCACTCTCATTCACGGCTGCCAGCAATAATTTCGAACTTGCCATTGCTGTTGCTGTGGCAGTCTTCGGGATTAACTCAGCAGCTGCTTTCACAGCTGTTATCGGCCCTCTTGTGGAAGTGCCGGTACTTATCGGACTGGTAAATGTGTCATTATATTTTCAAAAGAAATATTTCACATCCCAGACTTGCCGTGTCAAGGAGGTAGATCTTTTATGATAAAAGTCCTTTTTGTATGTGTTGAAAACTCCTGCAGAAGCCAGATAGCCGAAGCATTCGCAAAAATACATGGAAGCAATGTTATAGAAGCATTCAGCAGCGGATCAAAACCTTCAGGCACCGTAAACCCAAAAGGCATCGAATACATGAAAGAAGTCGGCTATGACATGTCCACTCATAAGTCAAAAGCACTTACAGAAATCCCGGATGTTAAATACGATCACGTAATCACTATGGGCTGCGGAGACAAATGCCCTTACATAAAAGCTACGCACCGTGATGACTGGGGCATCCCAGATCCAAAGAATATGGATGCAGAGGGATTCAGGAATGTCAGGCAAATGATTGAAGATAAGGTGAAGGGACTTATCGAGACTCTACAGTAGAACAATATCGAGGCTTGACCTCAATAAATAACTATATGACAAGCTTAGAGATAGTTAAATCAGTCGGCTACTTTATCCTGGCAGGTCTCTTTGAGATTGGCGGCGGGTACCTTGTGTGGCTTTGGCTTCGAGAGGGGAAACCTGTCTGGTATGCGATTATAGGTGCAGTTATATTAGTCCTGTATGGAGTAGTGCCTACTCTTCAGCCCGCACATTTCGGCAGAGTATATGCCGCATACGGCGGGGTATTCATTGTGATGGCGCTCCTATGGGGTTGGAAAGTCGATGCCGTAGCACCTGACAGATACGACATCATTGGCGGTATCATGGCCTTGACCGGAGTAGTCATTATGATGTACTGGCCGCGCAGTTAAAGAGCCTCCCGGTAAAAAGCAGATAGCCTAAAGATTTTACTATAAAAAAAGGCTATGCCAATAAAAGCATAGCCCCTTTAATTGTCTTATACTTAAAGAAAACCTACTCAACGTGAGTTTTATCTTCCCTGGCCAGAACTTTAACGAGATTGGCACCTGACAGATTATTCAGTGAATTTACGGCAATAGTTGACTCTGCTGCTGCATAAGGCTGTACCAGTGAATTATCATAACTATCAGCAACATGTCCGATATCACTATTTTTATATACAGCAATAAGCCAGAATGAAATTCCGGATAACATAGAGGGCACAATAATCAATGTCATTATCATTGAGAAACCCGCTCCTGCAACCATCAACCCCTGACCGATGGCCGTTAGTAATGCAAGAAAAATTGAAGACACCGCAAAGGCGCTTAATACTCCACCCATAATACAGTTAGAAAGGCTCCATGAGTAATATCGGCGAATGAACATCAT
>PIVU01000624.1 GCA_003354025.1 Nitrospirota bacterium | reverse complement strand
TTTCTGTATCTCCTTTTTACGACTCATGGATTCTGATGCATTTTTTACTAAATTAAAAAAAACTTGCTGTATCTTACTTCTCTCACAAAAAACATCTGGGAAATCCTGGCCATATTTCCGGTTAATTTTAATCTGCCTGAAATCATAATTTTTCTTCAAATCATAATCATTTTGTGCGAGTTCAATCGTATTATCAATTAGTTCTTCCAAATTACAGTAGCTCTTGACAGAATCATTTTTTCGTACAAAACTCAGCATGTTACTAATAATTTTTGCTGCACGGACACCGGCTTGATTGATACTCTCAAGTTGTTTCAATATATCTCGTTTTTCCATGAACTTTTTTATAATCCTCATCGAAACACCTAAATCTCTTGCGATTTTATCGTTTGCAGGCAAATCCTTCGTTAGCCTGTTATGAATTACTTGCGCATTTTGCATCATTCCAGCCAGTGGATTATTAATCTCATGAGCCATTCCAGCAGCAAGTCCTCCAAGGGACATCATTTTTTCAGATTGGATCATCAGTTCCTGGCTCTTTTTTCGTCTTGTAATATCCCTGCACAAGGC
>PIVU01000358.1 GCA_003354025.1 Nitrospirota bacterium | reverse complement strand
GTTCGTCTTATTGCAGAGATTAAAAAAACCACCGGTAAGTACCTGTCTGTGATGGATTTCTTCAATTCTCCAACAATTGAGGAAATTGCAGTATTGATCAACGGTCAGGAGGGGACGGCATCTGACTCTTCAGTGATTCCCCTTCAGCCCCACGGCCCTAAAGTCGCGTTATTCTGGTTGAATGATACATCCCTTGTTAACCAGCTGGATCATGACCAGCCATTGTTTTTGCTGAAAAGAACCTATCATGATCTTTTGCATTCAAACAATTCGAGCATAGAAAGTATTGCTGAATTATTTGTCCGGGATTTGCTTGTTTTTCAACCGGAAGGTCCTTACATGCTTGGAGGGTATTGCTTCTGGGGTATAGTTGCAATTGAGATGGCCCGGCAGTTAGTCGAAATGGGCCATGAGGTATCAAAACTGATTGTCCTTGATCCATCATTGAGATGCTTGCCCGTTAATAATTCATGTGCTGCGGCTGAAAAAAGAGATGGTCCACAAGAATCAAGGATGATCTATCATTTAAGGCATCTTAAACAATTGCGCTTCAGAGAGAAAACTGCATATATTTTGAAAAAGATTTATAATCTTATTCAATGGCCGGTGCATACAGTAAATCGTAAACTGGCCGGGCAAATTCGGAAACTAAAAAATATGACCTGCAGGGCATATTTGTCTCTTGGATATAAAATGCCTCATGAAATGGCGAAGTCTTATTATTATAGTGTTAATGCAAAACGTATACTGGACAAACATAGGGCCCCGGTTTATCCGGGAAGCATAATAATAATCAATTCGGATAATGATAATTATGCAGATAAAAACTGGAGCATGATTGCCGATGGTGAAGTTTTAGTACATGAAGTACCAGGCGTGGAACATTTGAATATGCTGAGAGAGTCAAATATAGGAAAGTGGTCAAAGCTTGTCAAAGCATGTCTCTTTGAAACGCAGGCCCATAAACTGGATTCAGGAGAATGAACCTGAAGAATATTCCGTCAGCTAATTCTGAGGCTTCAGATTGGATTACAGCATTGGACGATGTGTCTCTGGAACACAATAAAATTCATGTCTGGCGGTGTTCACTGGAGCAGAGTTCTCAGCAAATCAGGAAGCTGGAAGCGACCCTCTCCGAGAGTGAGTTGAAGAGAGCACAGCGTTTTCACTTTGACCGTGGCAGGACCCACTTTATTGTGGCCCGTGGAGTTCTTAGAATAATTTTGGGATGCTACCTTAAAATAAAACCTGAAGATATATGCTTTAGATACGGACGTAAAGGGAAACCTTCTCTCTCAGGAGAAATGAATTCACATCTCTGCTTTAATGTTTCACATTCTCATAATATTGCTCTTTTCGCTTTTGCTTATGACTGTAAGATCGGGGTTGATATTGAATATGTCAGCGGCGACCGTACTTTTCAGGGTATTGCAGATAGGTTTTTTTCCAGGCAGGAAGTATCTGCACTCAATGCTCTTCCGGAGGATAAAAAGCGTGATGCTTTTTTTGATTTATGGACATGCAAAGAAGCATATTTGAAAGCAATTGGCACGGGTTTATCATTTGGTCTGGATAAGGTAGAGATTAATATTGACTCCGGTAAATGTTCAGGGCTTGCCAGTATTAACGGTGATAATGATGAAGCTGGTTTGTGGACACTTACGACTCTTGATGTTGCTTCCGGGTATTCTGCTTCTTTAGCGGTTGATGGTATTGGCAGGGACATTAATTGTTTCCAATGGGGCGCTGATCTGGCTTGATTGAATAAAAAATCCTGAATGTTACTCCATTAACGTTGAATCGATAATCCAGGATGTGTACTCTTCTTTAAGCGCCTCCCATGAATACTGGCTGGTCATCTGTAAGGCCTGTGATTTGGAAAGCCGCATATTACTCAGTAATTCAACTTTTAACCGATCCATAAAGTTTGTTTCAGAGTATAAGTATTTATCAGGGAAAAGCTCTGTATATGAAAGTCCCCTGGGAAGAAGAGGCTTGCAGCCGGCCCTCACTGCTTCCATTACGGCGATACCAAAAAACTCATGCTGTGCCGTTGATACTACAATATCACTTCTCTTAAGCAGGACTGCATAATCACTGGCCTGTTGGGCATACCCGAAATGAATTATTTTTCGGGATAGTCTTCTTTTAGCTTCATCAAAAACAGAAGGACTGTTTTCAAATGACTGCCCCAGTACTATAAGTCTGAATTCGATTCCCTCTTCATCAAGTTTAAACAGGGTTTTGAAAAACAGTTCAGGGTTTTTATCGTGCTCCCAGCGGTGGTTCCACAGTATAACCGGCGGGCCGTCCTGCAATGGTTTTTCAGCAGAATCGATATTTGAAAAGTCGATG
>PIVU01000012.1 GCA_003354025.1 Nitrospirota bacterium | reverse complement strand
TCGCATTTCAGAGAAAATAATTCACACCTTAAAAAGCTGTTGATTGATGAATCAGTAGCTTGCCATCCATTTATTATAGGTGAGCTGGCATGTGGCAACATAAAAAACAGAAAAGAAATCATTTCACTTCTTCAGGCACTTCCTCAAACTCTGGTTGCAGAGAGTGGCGAAATTCTGACATTTATCGCACATAAAAGACTTATGGGTGTAGGAATCGGACTTATTGATGTTCATTTGTTAGCGTCCGCACTATTGACAAACTTGCCACTATGGACCGCTGACAAGAGATTGCGGACTACTGCATCGAGATTAAGCATTTCATATAAATAGATATCAAAACATTAGTCTAGAATGCAAACCAACGGACGCTTTTTTTTCTGGTAACATTATAGTATGTTCAAATCAGTTTTCAGCATGTTATTATTCTCAAGGGCTTGCATCGGACAATTCAAGGTTAGAAAAAAGGATAAAAGTGATAATAAGCAAACGCAAATCTACTTTGTTAAGATTATTATTGATCTAATTTATTGCATTGATTTATTGTGTTTCAAGCAATCAATTAAATGCAGAAACTGAGAATCATAAAAGTGAATTTAATCTAAAGTCATTCAAGAGCATGACGAGATCTGAAAGCTGTGCTAATGAAAGCAATCGACTATTTCTAATTGATAATGAAATGGTTTTTGGGACACGTCATGGAAGTTGCCCCGACAATAGTTATAGTATGGTTCTTTATGGAAAGACTGTTAATCAAAGGCTATGACGGTATCAGATCATTATGTGAAAACTCGCTGCAAGAGCGCCGCTTAAAATAGTTTTCTGTTATAATTCTCAATAGCTGTTTATATATGAGGACATTACATGAAAGCTCAACGGGTCTGCATTAAAATAATACTATTATCCATAACGGTTTTTATCACCATTACAGCCTCGACATCACTGACAGACGCGGGGCGCCCCTACCCTGGGGAGGTCTTACCATCAATAACTGATTCAAAAAAGACCGAGGCAGAGGAGCGTTACAGGTCAGGGATTCAATACAGTAAGACAGGCAGGCATCAGGACGCAATAACAGCTTTCAAAAAAGCTGTCCAAATCCACCCCGACCATTTTCTCGCATACAACGATCTCGGGAACGCATATCTGGATTTAAAAAAACATAAAGACGCTATAAAAGCATATAAAGAAGCCCTGAAGATAAAACCGGATTTTGTTCCAGCCATGAAAAACCTTGCTTATACATATGGTCAACTCAGCGACTACAAGAACGAGATCTCAATGCACAAACAGGTCCTGCTCCATAAGCTTGCTGATGGTGAAACAAATTATAATATGGGAGTAGCGTACAGCAAACTAAAAATGTATAAAGAAGCAATAGAATCATACAGAAAAGCGGTTACAACTGATCCGTCCATAGCAGATGCTTACTACAATCTCGGCGTAACCTACAGTACACAGGGCAACTATGATAAAGCAAAGACCTATTATAAAAAGATGCTCGTTTTATTCCCCGCTGATACAGGGGCACACTACAACCTTGGGATAACATACTTGAATCTTGAAGATAAAGAGTCTGCGCTACAAGAGTATGAGGTCCTGAAAAAACTCGATCCCAAAATAGCGCTTCAACTGCTGGATCTCATCAACAACCAATAGTCGTCTTACTGTCTTAATACGCAGAATCGAGGACTCACCATTTGTTAAGGTGATACCGGCAATGTAATCTCCACTAAAAGCCCGCCATCAACAATATTAGAGGCTGAAACAGCACCTCCATGCAAACTGACTGCCTTCTCTGTAATTGCCAGACCTATACCGGTTCCTCCGCTCTTTCTGTTCCGAGAGTCATCAACTCGGTAAAATGGGTGAAAAAGGTTTGCAAGCTGGTCCTCCTTAACTCCGGGACCGTGATCTCGAACTGAAATAATCGCCTGCACTTCTCCATCGCCTTTACGGGAATCAAGGTTTATCTCTACTTCCGATCCTTCATTAGTATAATGGACTGCGTTGCGCACAACATTCTCAACAGCCCTTCGCAGCATTTCCTCCACGCCTTTGATCTTTATCTCTTCACTCTTTACAACAGTAACCTTTCTACTCCGGCTCCTGGCTTCATAGTCTGCATCTTCGGCAATTTCCTGCACTAGACGGGCTAGTTCAACCGTGGTCCATCTTAAGTTCTCACCACCGCTCTCCAGCCTGGACAATGTTAGCAGTTGCCCTATAAGTTCATTAAGTCTTTCCGATTCAAGCTCAATACGATCAAGGGACTCTCCTGCTTCCTGTCCGGACCTCTGTCGCGCAAGCTCCAGTGCAACATTAAGGCGGGCCAGCGGTGAGCGCAGTTCATGGGATATGTCCCCCACCAGCCTGTGCTGTGCATTCACCAATTCTTCAATACGCTCTGCCATTAGATCGAAGTCATGTCCCAGGTCCGCGAGTTCGTCCTTTCTATGTCCAAACTGCTGACCAACCCGCGTCTTTAAATCACCGGATGCAAACTGCCTGGTGGCTGCCCTCAGTTTTCTGGCTGGTGCGGTCAGGTACCACGCGAGCCAGTAGCAGAAAATACTGGCAACTATAAAAATGGCAAGAATTCGCAGACTCAGAAAACGTGAACTCAGAAAGCGGCTGAAGGTCGGCACAGAATGGCGTTGAGGCAATTGACCTACCATTATGTAATAGCCGTCTCCCTCTCCATAAATAGTACGGGCTAATAAAATGTTTTTTTCATGCCGCTGAAATTCCGTGACACCACTTTTTGCAGCACGTTCCGCCAGCTCCTTTATATGAGAAGGTGGAGTTTTCCCTAAAAGCACGTTAGTTTTGTCATCAAATAAATACATATGCCTTCTGCCAGGGCCCGGACCGCGCCCTCTGCGGGCCATAAAATCCTGAAGGGCTTCAGGACCCTCACGTTCCAGAATCTCTACCGCAGTCCTGCCGAAATGGGACATTCGTCTTATGTGGCGGCCATCCTCACGGGGAGGCGTAAATGGTTCCAGCAAAGAAAGCAGTACAAAAGTAGATACAATTATTAATATTGAGGCCAGCCAGAACCAGAGAAATATTTTAAGGAAAAGACTTCGCATAATTAATTATTATCCTTTTCATCTTTTTTCGGATTCGCATAGAGGTAACCGATTCCGCGTATTGTCTTTATCCGTTCCATACCGTGAATTTTATGGCCGAGCTTTTTCCTCAGGCTGCTGATATGAACATCAATACTTCTGTCAAAAGGATCAAGCCCCCTTCCCAAAACCTTGATGACCAGGTCCTTTCGCTGCAGCACATGACCGGCTGACCTGAGCAGCATCTCAAGCAGGTCAAACTCAACAGCAGTAAGATCTACAGTTTCCCCTCTCTTTCGCACCATGCGTGTGCCCCCATCAAGATCAACATCTCCAACAGTAATCACTTCGTCAGGTTCTGCCTGCTTCTGAGCGGTATTCTTAGTTTCGCCTCTTCGTTGTATCGCCTTGATTCGTGCAACAAGTTCGCGGGGGTTAAAGGGTTTCGGCAGATAATCGTCAGCCCCCATTTCAAGCCCCACTATCCTGTCCACGTCTTCACCACGTGCCGTCAGCATTAGTACGGGAATATTGGAACTCTTTCGAACAGAACGAAGGACTTCAAATCCATTTACACCGGGCAGCATTACATCAAGCACTACAAAATTGTGCTCTCCTGAAAGCGCCCTTTCAATCCCCTTTTCCGAATCATTAACAGTTTCAACATCAAACCCTTCGGGAACGAGATAGTCCTTCAATAACCCACAAAGTTCTATATCATCATCAATAACAAGAATTCTGTTCATCCTATACACGGCCCTTTCTGCTATTAATCTGACTCATGCGTTTATTATATCCAAAACTCCTCTTTTATAAACGTTAATTTTTATTAAGCCCTCTTAACAAATCTTTACAAAACTTTGCCTTTCTTGACCGACACTTAACCCACACTTAAGAAATTATTTCTTACCATATAAACAAGAGGAAGAGTTAAAGCAGAAAGGAGGCTGCCATGGACAATAAAAACCAAATCAAAGAAACGGCACTTAACAGAGAACATTTAAAAATGGAGGCTAAAATGAAAGCAACAAAAACCATAAAAAGAAAGAAAACCAAAAGCTATCTCGCTATTATTCTCACAGCCGGGGTATTAGCTGTCGGCCTCGGACTTGTAACTCATCCATTTTCAGCTGAAGCAAGAGGCCCCTTCGGTATTCAGAAATCTCCGGAACTGATTATTGAACGTCTAACGGACCGACTGGGCCTGACCGATGAACAGGTTCTGGCAATACAGCCGATTATTGAAGAGAAAGTTCAGAAGATGAATGAAATAAGGAGTAACCGTGGAACAGACAGGCAGGCCACTAGAATGGAGATGCAGAAACTGAGGTGGGACACCGAGAGCAAGCTGAATACAATCCTGAATGAAGAGCAGATAGAGAAGTATCTGGAATTAAGGCAGGAGCAGCGCGGCACATTCTTAAAAGGCAAATTCTGCGACAAGAGAATGAGCAGAGGATTTAACAAAACACCTGAGATGGTTATTGAGCGTATGACAGACCGCTTCAATCTCACTGCGGAACAGGCAGAAGCTATCGAGCCTATTATTGAAGAGAGCATGGAGAAAAAACGTGCCATCTTTGATAATTACGGAGAAAAGCGATTTGATGTTAAACAAGCCATGAGAAGTGAAATGCAAATCGTTGGAGATGAAACAGAAGCTAAGCTGTCAACCATACTAACGGACGAGCAGATTGAGGAGCTGCGTGATTTCAGAGATCAGAGGCACCAGTGGAAAGATAAACGCATGAACCGCCCGGGACACATGGGATTTTAACAATTAACAGAATGTAGGGGCACGGTACCCGTGCCCTTAGTTGAGCAGAAAGTGAGGAAGTAAGGGCAGGTTTTAAACCTGCCCCTACAGGGTTGAAAGGAGGGCATAACGATGACGACAAAGGTAACCATAAAATTAATATCATCCTTTATCAGTATTATTGTTATGACACTATTGCTGACAACTGATGATTCATTTGCCCGCAGAAGGGACAGAGAATATTCCGGCCCCCGTCATACTCATCGTGAAAAGGTCATTGTCAGGAAACATGTGAGGAATGAACCCAAATGGAGTGCAAGAAAAAAGTTCCGCTATAAACGCAGAGGATACTACAGACAATACAGGAGAGATTATTATCCAGCAAGATCACGAATTATACGCAAGCTTCCCTACGGCTACAGGACAGTATGGATTGGAGACACTTCGCACTTCTTTTTCAGAGGCACTTTCTACGATAGAGTTCCCTCAGGGTATGTGGTTGTAAAATCACCGCCTCAAACTGTGGTAATCAGAGAACCTTCAAAGATCATAAGCCCGCTTGTCTCCGCTTCAGGGAATGTCTCGGTAACGGTTTCAACACTGAATATTCGCAGCGGCCCCGGACTAAACTTTTCACTTGTACATCAGGTCGAAGAGGGGAGCATCCTGGAAGTTCTGGGAAAGACAGACGGGTGGCTATATGTTGAATCAATCAACGGACATACAGGATGGGTAAAATCCGTATTTACAGAACAGCTTGGACCGGGAAGCGGGTAATTCATATACAGGGTGCGGGACAACGGAGATTGTCCCGTACCATAACTGTTCGCACTGGCCCTCAGCAGCAATTCAATGCACACCATATCTATCGCATAATAAGTGACATTGCATAATCCCTGACTACAGGATACAATGAAAAATTAACGTTAGATTCTTACGGAAAATAATAATGGCCCCCAGATCTGTTAAATTTTTAATATTTATTCACATATGCATTTCCTTCACAGGAATGCTGGCCCATTTCAATCAGCACCCTGTCGGGAAGAGCCTGTACTTTTTGTGGGCTGCAACGTTTAGCGTATTCAGCCTTATTGTAATTCCAATTCTTTTTTACCGCCCCTCAACAGTTGCCTGGGGATTCATGATGAACGCTGGAACAATTATAATCGGGACTATAGGAATGTCTTATTACTCGTTGCTGACTATAGAAGCGCCTATTAATATGAATAAAATATTATTAGAATCAACGCTGCCCGCTATTATCATCCTGTGGACCAAACTGCCAGTATCTTATTTCATTCTTAAACAAATGAAACCCTTAATCATACCGAAGCGCATAAGAGGATGCGAAATAGTTCAGGACAGAACATAAACAGGGCGAAACCCCTTTCCATGAAAGCGAGGCTTTCTCTCGGAGTCATATGCGGCATAGCAGTCTGTGCGCTGCTTGTCGGAGCATCAAGCCTAACCTTTGTTTTTGAAACCGGCTCTATTCTATATAAACTAGGCACTGATAAAACTTTATTACGCACAGGCAAGGTCATTGGACTGATCGCTGCTGTGCTTCTGCTATTTCAGTTGATATTGAGCGCTCGTTTTAAATTACTGGACCGGATTTTTGCCCTTAACCGGCTTTATATTTATCACCGTGTGAATGCATCGGTGATTGCCATACTGGCAGTTATTCACCCTCTGCTTGTTTTCGCTCCTGAAGATATAGGCAGCATTCCGATTGAGATTAAGTACTGGCCGGAAGTCTTGGGTGCTCTTCTGCTTATATTAATCGGGCTCATAACTGCCACCGGGCTATGGAGAAAATTTCTTGATTTTTCTTTTGACCGCTGGTGGATATTCCACCGTGCTGCAGCATTCATAGCATCTGTAATGCTGTTCTTTCATATTCTATATGGCAGTGAAACTTTTGAGGCTGGCATGGCGCGCTACATTATAATAGCCTCTGCAGGTGCTTACGCGGTTATTTTTGGATGGATAAAAGTTAAACCGTTCATTCTTAGACAAAAGCCCTGGACAGTAACAAGCGTTACCAAAACAGGGCAGCATACCGTTTCTGTTGAGCTCGCCCCCCATAAGACGAGCGAGTTCAATTATATACCAGGTCAATTCGCCTTTGTCTCCTTTACATCGGAAGCCATGCCTTCTGAAGAGCATCCTTTTACTATATCCTCCACTCCATCCCGACCGGAAAGCCTGCAGTTCACTATCCGCTGCAGCGGAGATTGGACCGCTCTGATCAGCAATCTGAAACCCGGGGATTCAGCGATAATTGATGGTCCTTACGGACGCTTCAGCTATGGCTTCCTCAATGAATTCAATGAATATATCATGATCGCCGGAGGCATTGGAATTACTCCAATGCTGAGCATGCTCAGGTACATGGCTGATAGAGATAATACTAAGAAGGTAACTCTTATCTGGAGTAATCGCACAAGAGAAGATGTGGTTTATCCCGACGAGTTTGTCACCCTGCAGAAGAGATTAAACGGACTTGTTATCCATTATCTTTTTACAAGGCAGAAAGGGGCACCCTCCGGCACGAGGCTAGACAGGACAACGCTCAATAGCATCCTCTCCGTAGCTGGAAGACAGACACCGGTGTTTATCTGCGGACCGCCTGTAATGATGGATTCCGTGAGAAAGGATATATTGAAAATTGGTTTTTCCAAAAAGCTTGTTTTCACAGAAGAGTTTCAGCTTTAGTTTGCATTCTATATATTATTTGATATTATGTAAGTAGAACCCCCGGAACCAATGTAGGGGCACGGTGACCGTGCCCTTAATTTAGATGGAGGTATAGTATGAAAAAACTTTTTTTAATCCCTGCTCTTTTGTTTATGATGACCTTCACCGGTTTACAAAGTGCAGCAGCAGAGGAGTGGAAATTTGACAGGGCACATTCCAGGTTTTACTTCACAATTGATCACATATTTTCAAAAGTCATCGGGCACTTTGAGGATTATTCCGGCAAATTTAATTTTGATGCTGACGACCTTAAAAGCAGCGTGATTGATATTCAGATAAAAGCTAAAAGTCTGAATACTAATATCAGGAAAAGGGACAACCACCTCCGTTCCGATGATTTTTTTGCAGTCAGCAAGCATCCTTTGATCACTTTTAAGAGTACTCGCATTACTCACAAAGGCGGGAATCGGTACGAAGTTGAGGGTGACTTTACAATGAAGGATGTGACAAAAACACTTATACTGCCATTGACTTATTTCGGAGCAAAGGACAATCCATTAAAAAAGGGGCAAGTCGTGGCTGGGTTTGAGACAAAGATTTCAGTAGATCGTCTGGATTACAATGTCGGAAATGGAAAGTTTTATAAGATGGGGGTCGCGGGCAAGGATGTGAATATTCTGGTTTCGCTTGAAATGCTCAGGGATAAATAATATACATTAATTAATAAACGCGTATAAGGACGAGGCAGCGCCTCGCCCCTTACATATAAAATAGATCTTATGTATCTGCGGCCATATAACCTTTTATCTCATTCAACTCATGCATATAAGCATCATGGTTTTTTTCATCCTGGAGCAGTTGTTCTAACAGGAATTTTGGAATGGGCAAACTGCTCATTTGCACTGCCTGCTCCGCAGTCTCAACAGCGTTCTTTTCCATTGCAGCATGTTTTTCAATAAAAGAACCGACTACCTGCAAATCATCAGTGCTGAAAGTAACCGCTGTATCAAGACTCAGGCGGATTGTTTCCAAAATGCGCTTATGTTTTTGAGAATCCATTTTAACCAGATCAATGATTGCTTTAACGATAGGATTAGTACTATTGCCTATTAAATCACTTGAGGCTTCGATCGTACTATCCTCCAAAATGATCCACTTTTTAATGAGCTCTTCAAAATGCTTTCTGTTTTCCGGTAATGTCATACTTATCTCCTCCTTTTTTCCTGTTAACGTTTATAAAACAAAAGTCTCTCACAAGCTCCGGATTGGCAATGAGCTTCATAGCGGAATAGGGTTCTGCCAGCCCCTGATCAGTCTCCTTTGCCCAAGACATTAAGTCCGGAATATATCGAATATCTTTTACAAAATACTGACCGCCAAGGTTTATCAGATCGTCCTCATATTTCTTCAGGTCTATCATTTTCCCTCCTCTACATAGAGTTAAATTGATAATCTGAAATAATCATATGACGAATATCATATTTACTGAACTTAACTTGCTGATATCTGCTACCTTCATGAATTATCTGGCAAAATTACGCTGTCTAAATGTAGCACTACTTATGGTATCGCTGTATAATGGAGAAATGAATAATATTGGGCATATCTTCTACAACGTGGTTATTTCACTCTGGGTGGGGGGAATCTCAATCTTTACGTTTATTATAACACCTGTTATTTTCAGGTCTTTTGAAAGAGATATGGCGGGGAAGATTGTTGGAAAAATCTTCCCCGGTTATTTTACTTATAACATTGTACTGTCTATTCTCGTGCTTATATTTCTCTTAGCAATAGGTCCGCTTTTTTCAAAGTTCAGCTTTAAACTGTCTCTGGTTCTTGTTGTCTCTGCTGTTATCATCAACCTGTTTATTGCATTTAAGCTGCACCCCGAAATTAAGAAAGTCAAACAGGAGATCCACTCTTTTCAAGCCCCTTCGGAAGAATCCTCGCTCAGAAAAACCTTCGGGAAACTCCACGGTGCGAGCGCGTCACTGAATCTCCTGCTGCTTGCAAACGGCATTACTCTGCTTATACTGAGCAGTATGATAAAAAAGCAGTAACTCAATAAACAGTTTATTCGACTTTGGTAAAAATACTTTTGTCAGCTCCGCATTGAGGACAGACCCACTCATCAGACAAGTCATCAAAAGAGGTTCCCGGTGCTACTCCGTGTTCATAGTCTCCTTCTGCGGGATCATAGACATAACCGCATGGGCATTCATACTTATCCATTATCATCTCCTTCACATTAGGTTATAGATTTAATAGTTTTGTCCCTTTAGCACTACTTTTTCAAGACACTCTATTTGTAAATTACGTGTTATTACTTTATATGGATAATGAAATGATTGTTATGATTATTGTCATATCCCATAACACTTTTCACTCCATCAGGGGGTTCCAAATAATCAAACAGCCATAAATGAGTACAGAAGAACTGATTGATTATATGCATTTACTTCGAATAGTCATATGCGTAATAATACGCACTTCAGGGCAAATAACGTCATCTTACATTACATTACAGTAATTAACCACTTGATTATTCAAACTTTTCTCAAGTGGCACAATTCATGCATATATGTCAATTAATATTACACTAAGCTGGTTAATTCCAGCCGAAGGGGGCAAAGATGGGCAAACTGATTTTAGTATTATGCATTTCACTTACCCTTCTTTTATCAGCGGCATCTGGTGAAAGCAGGCAAACATCTGACAAGGGGATTCACCCGGTTAAGCAGACCGGCGTATCAGAAGGCACCGGCAATCAGGAAACAATTATCGCAGAGGCAAAACAAAAAAACCTGTCTGCCGAACAAAAGAAAAAACTGGTTAAGATGCATTTAATCATGAAAATGATGGGGGGCAGTTCCTCAACAGACTAAAAGCATATATTGTAGTGATGACCGGCCGGTTCGATTAGCCGGATTTTTCATTCCCGCAGAGAACGGCCTTTATCGTGCCTTCAAGCTCGCTTAAGGACACAGGCTTTTTTATAAACGGAGTACCTTCGTCCAATATAGTACGTTCAATGCCGTCGTCCGCTACATAACCGCTGATAAATATAATTTTGATATCAAGGTTCATCTTCCTTATCGCTTCATATGAGTCTCTGCCATTCATTCGCGGCATTACAATATCAAAAAGCAGAAGATCAATTTCATCTTTATGCTTTTCATACATTCTTATTGCATCTTCTCCGTCAAAGGCTGATATAATTTTGTATCCCACCCTTTCCAGAGCTTTTGCAAGGGCCTTGCGGACCGACTCATCATCCTCTGCAAGAAGAATAGTCCCGGTACCGCCAATTTCCGCTGACTGAGGCTGGGTGTGCTCACGGACATCATCGAAATGCATTAAGGGTAGAAATATTTTAAATATAGTGCCTTCCCCTTTTTCACTTTTTACAAATATATGACCATCATGCTTCTTTATCGTGCCATAGACAATTGACAGCCCGAGGCCTGTCCCCTTACCAACGGCCTTTGTTGTATAAAAGGGCTCAAATATTCTTTTCTGTGCATCCCTTTCAATTCCCGTTCCTGTATCACTAACAGAAATTTTTGCATATTCCCCGGGGGGCAGAGAGTCTTCGGTTTCAGGCGAACCCTTATCAATTGCAGCGTACTCAGAGCAGATCGTCAGGGTCCCCATTTTCTCCATAGAATCGATTGAGTTCGTTGCCAGGTTCATTATTACCTGTTCTATCTGTGACTTGTCCGCCAGCACAGGCAGCGCCCTGTCGGCAGTCGTAAACCTGAATTCAATGTCCTTCCTGACAATGTTCGCCAGATATCCCGACATACTCTTTATAAGAGCATTTACATCGGTCGGATCTTTGCGGGGCATCGGCGTTCTTGTATATGTAAGCAGGCCCCTGGTAAGCTTGGCTGCCCTTCGTGATGCCGTTACTATCTCGTCTATGTTTTCCCTTAAAGGATTATCACTGCTTAATTCAGCCTGCAGAAGTGTTCCGCATGTTGTAATAATCATAAGGATATTATTAAATTCATGGGCAATACCTCCAGCAAGGGTCCCGAGGGCTTCCATCTTCTGGGACTGGAACAGCTGCGCCTCGAGGCTCTTGACCATGGTAATGTCAATCATCACTCCCGATACAATATCGCCTTCCATGGTCGCACACAGCAGAACGTCAATAGATTTTCCTGTTTTCGTATGAATTTCTGTTTCAAAATTATCAACCTTGTCTTTTTCCCTGAGACTTTCAATCAGCTCCATTGTCTTTTCCGGCCTTATAAATCTCCCCAGGATACCTCCGGACATTGCATCTTCGTATGATTCATATTCGAGCATACTTAAAAGAGCATCGTTCACAAAGTGTACATCACCGTTCACATCGGTCTGGAATATTCCTACAAGTGCATTATCAACAAAATTCCGATACTTCTTTTCAGAATTCATTAATGCTTCATTGGCCAGCTTCTGCTCTGTAATGTCCTGCGACATCAGTACATATCCTGCCAGTCCGTCATTCTGGTTGCGTATGCCTGAAACAGCAGATTCGATATACCTTGTTCGACCTCCTTCCGTTCGACTGCTTTCATACCGGTACTCTTCGCCTTTCCTGACCTTATCCACAGCTTCTTCCATACGGCCCTGCTCATGGGGATCACCCCTGAACATATCGACCATTGTTTTACCGATCGCTTTTTCAGCCTTGAGACCGTAAATTGTTTCAGCAAATGGATTGAAGTAGATAATAAGGCCGTTCAGGTCCGATGCTATGATCGCCCTGTCCATGGAAGATTGCATTATATTATCAAGGACTATCTTGTCACTGAGCTGCTTTCTGGTTTCCTGTAATGCCGCTTCTTTTTCCTGAATAATATCTTTTAAAATTTCTATGTAACGCCGCTCGAATCTCTTGATAATATCGGACTGTGTTATAAGCCCGGCTATTATGCCTGATGCATCTACAACTACAAGCCTCCTGATATTATTGCGGCTCATAACCTGGGATGCATCGTGGACAGGAGCATCAACAAGAATCGTCATAACAGGAGATTTCATTATTTCTTCAATTTTAAGGCTGGAAATATCCGTTCCCTTCTTCAGCAGGCCGACAATGTCCCTTTCTGTCAGCATGCCTATTGGACGCCTTTCTTCTTCTACTACAATGCAGCTGATTTTATGTTCAGCCATTGTTGAAATAACGTCCTGTACGTTGGAACCTTGCATCGTTGTTACTATTTTTTCGGTCATTATCTTGGATATCTGTTTGATTTCGACAAAATATTCAAAGCCAAGGCAGTTCCTGATGTCCGATTGTGTTATCAGTCCTGCAAGCTCCCCGTCTGAATCAGTAATAACAAGATGACGTATATGATTGGCTTTTAAAATATTCAATGCTTCGAATACATCGATGTTAATATTCGCAGAAATGACCGGACCGCTTACAAGGTCTTTTATTCTAAGCCCTTCCAGGCGGACCCTCGAATGCAGCGCAACTACGAGGTCTCTTTCTGTTAATATGCCGGCAGGCTTCTTATTTTCAGCAACTACCAGGCAGCTGATTTTATTTTTTTCCATCAATGAAACAGCATCAGCCAGCAGCATATCCGGAGATATTGAGATAACGTTAGAGGTCAGTATTTTTCTGATAGAGATATTCTTCATGTGCCTTATTGTCCTAGAGCTTATAGAAAATACTATATATTATGAATCATTTGTATGTCTAATATCTAATATGATTTACTACCCCTTGCCTGAGCAGCGAGTTTTGATCTCCCGCTCAACTCAGCTTGTCCATATGAGATTGTTGCGATATAATACACATATATACTAAAATGACATTAATTAACACAAATATTGGAGGGACAGGATGGTTAAGAAAAATGTATTATTTTTTGGAATTTTGGCAATTATTATTTCATTATTCAGCGTATCATGCTCATCAGGGAAGACTGATACTGAATTAAAACAAATAGTAAGTCAGGCGATCCAGGGGATTGATGCCCTTGAAAAAGAGAATGCCTCCCTGAAGGCAAAGCTGGCAAAACCCACAAAAGGAAGTATCACTCGTGATATTGCAGCAGCAAAGGAAGACCTGATAAAATCGCAGGATGAGAATTCGGCACTCAAAACTGAAGTAGAAAAGCTGACAGGAGTTATAGCTCACACAAAATCAGCTATCGAAGCCAATGAAAAAGAATATAGTGCCCAGGTAACGGCATTACAGCAGGAAATCAGCAAACTCAAAGGCATGCTTTCATTTTCACGACTGCAGCTGGAAACAAAGCAGGAGGAAGAAAATGCCCGTATTACTGAACTGGAGAAGAGCAACAGTGAGCTGAATGACGTTCTTAAAAAAGTTCATACTATTACCCAGGAACAGCAGCCTGTTCCGGTGGCTAAACCTAAACAGTAAAATTATTAAAGAACTTTGCAGAACTGTAGTCAATATGAGAAATAAATTCATCGTCTTGTTCACAGCTATTTTCATTCTGTTTTCTCTTGCTGTCTTTTCTTCGGCAGCGGATACTTCATCGCGGCCCGTTCAAGACAGTGTAGACCGTATCACTCCAAAAGCCCTCAAAGCTATCCTCGACAAGGGGAGCCCGGTCATCGTTGTAGATGTCAGGTCCTCTAAGGCCTATACAAAGCAGCACATTACAGGGGCCATATCAGTGCCCCTGAACATGGTTGAATCAAGCCCGGAGAAACTGCCGCTGGACAGGAAGATCATATTCTACTGAACATGACCTGCGGAGCAGAAAAGCGTTCGTGCAGCGCTTCTCCTGAAAAAAAGAGGTCATAAACAGGTATCAGCCCTTCTCGGCGGGCTGTCCGGCTGGAAAAAACAGGGACTTTCGGTATCATCGTCATCGCTGAAAAAATAGATCCCGCTAATCATTTCGGACAATGCTCGATCACCAGGTACTGTCTTTTCAATTAAAGTAAACCTCTCTGATAAATACGGCTAATCTTAAGAAACAAACCGTCGGAGGTAAAGGCATGTCTTTCCGTTACCTCCACCATTGACCTCCTCACCTTACTTCGAATAATATAATAGTCTAGAGAGAGACAGCGGCTGACTTAATACCGCCTTTACAAAGGAGGCTTTCTTATATGGACATCGATAAACTTCGGCAATTGCTGCCGGACACTGTTATAGATAATCCGCTTTTTGTATCAACCCGTGATCATGAAGGGGGTAAATCCTATCATTGGGACTCGGTGCTTGAAATGGGGCTTGCTCCTGACTTCGGGCTTTTCATGCCATCAAGCCTTCCCATTTTTTCAGATGAGACAATTAGTGCATTGTCAGACCTGTCCTACCCGGAAATTGCCTGGATAATAATGAGGAACTTTCTTCCCTTAGAAGATGTCGAAGATTCTGTTCTTGCTGACATTTGCGATGGTGCCTATAGTGAAATTGACATACCCATTGAAGAGGCCATGGATGACAACAGCATTGTAATTGCACGCCTCGACAGGGGTCCGTCCTGCAGCTTTAAAGATTTTGCAGCACGTTTTCTTGCGCGGCTAATGAGCTGTTATCTTTCCAAAAAGCAGAGGAAGGCAACAATAATAGTCGCAACTTCAGGAGATACAGGCGCAGCAATTCAAACTGCCTTTCACGAACTGCCAAATATTAATGTGCTGGTCCTCTATCCTGCTAATGGTGTTTCTGCTGTTCAGGAAAAACAGATGCTTTCCGTACACGATAATGTCCGTGCAATTCCCCTGAATGGCAATTTTGATGACTGCCAGCAGCTGGCAAAGCGATTACTGAATGACAGTGCTGTGAGGAAACGCTTCAATCTGACTTCGGCAAATTCCATCTCTGCCTGGAGACTGCTCCCTCAAACGATTTACTATTTTTATGTTTGGTCTAAACTACATAAAAAGTTCCCGGACCGGGAAATTATTTTTTCCGTGCCATCAGGAAACCTGGGGAACCTGACTGCCGGTCTGATAGCCAAGCGAATGGGGCTTCCCGTCAAAGTATTTATTGCCGGCACTAATGCAAATAACATTTTTGCTAATATTGTAGGCAGGGGGACAACTATAGGCAGCCTCAGCAACAAACATACTCTTGCGAATTCAATGGACATATCAGTGCCTTCAAACCTTGAGCGAATACTCTTTCTCTACGGAGAAGCCCCGGATAATATTCCTGACATACTTGCAGGTGACAGAAGTATTACCCCGGAAGTGGCCGACAGCCTCAGAAAAGATGTGTTTAGTGAAGATATTATTACAAATGAAGATATTGAAGCACATATTGTCAGGTTCTGGAGAAGGAATAATCTTGTACTTGAGCCCCATGGAGTCATTGGAGTTGCAGCGGCCTTCAGGTATAGACAGTACTTCACAGAAGACAGATCAATAATAGCTGTTCTAGAGACTGCATCACCTGCGAAGTTCCCTGATTTCCAAAACCACTACCCTGATATTCCACTCCCGGAAAATCCTGCTCTGTTAAACCTGGAGAAGATAGATCTTGATAAAGTTCGTCCTCCGAAAGTTGAGTCAGATACATCCTCAATTATTAAAGAACTGGAAACATTTATTAAATAGGGACAACCCTGGACATATTATAATATCGCCTCATAATGCCATCCATATACAGTCAATCCAGTCTAATACCATATGAATCACCAGACCCAGTCCGATAAGCCTGGTTCTGCCGGTCATGGACAACACCAGATAAACTCCGATTGCCGGATAGGAATGTAAAAGGTGAAATCCTATCCCGCAGCGGTCCGGATCATAAACAGGAGTTGCAAGGAGATGGTCCAGGTCTACAACCATCGTTGCAAACATTATAAACCACGCCCTTTTCCATTGGCTAGTGAATTTATATCTCGCTATTAATCCGGGGACGATAAGATGAAACGCTAAATGAGTGACGGATCGAAACACGGACTATTTTAATACAAATACTAATGAGTAAAAAAGTGCAGGCATCCAGCTTTATTAAGAAAGGCACTTATATGCCAATAATTTTTCTCCATTTTATCCGTAAATGTGACCAATATCACTTAATTTATAAGTGATTCAGCCGATAATAAATATACAGGAAATGCCATGCCAGGACTTCTAAGATACGTAATAACAGTTACTATATTATTGACTGCTTTTGTTTCTCACGCCATGGGGGAATTAGAAAAAACCCGCAACGCTTCAAAACAGTAAAAAAGGGCGACACCGTACAAAAGATCGCCATGAAACTGGGTTCACCTGCCCAGGCAATTATCGATATGAATAAGCTCGGGAAAAACATTCTCATTCCCTTTAAAAAAAATCTGAACTCAGTTATGCCAAAAACCGGAATTTAATCATAATGGGTAACTATTAGTGTTCATTCGATAATAACTGTCCTCAACTAAACACTTACCAGTTTCCATCTTCCTCTCCTGAACCGAAGTGTCATCAGTGAGCCCTGAACATACATGGAGACAACCATTGCAATCCATACTCCAAGAGCGCCATACCCGGCGTTGACAGCAAGCACATATGCTAGCGGCAGACGAACTATCCATAAAGTGCTAACGATTACCGCCATTACGCCCTTTGTGTCCCCTGCGCCCTGAAGGCATCCTCCCATAATGAGACTGAGCGCCATAAGCGGTTCGGAAAACATCATTATCCTGAGGTAGAGCACAGTCTCCTCCAGAACGTGACTGTCCCTGGCAATTGGAGAGGAAATGTGGTCAGCCCATATATAAATGAGGAGAGACATCAGGCTCACAAAAGCCACCCCTGAACAGGCTATCTTCCAGCCTATTTTCTCTGCCCTTTCAGGAGCCCCTGCACCCAGATTCTGCCCTGTAAGAACGGAAGCTGCCATATTCAAAGCAAATATCGGCATGTAAATAAGGGCTTCTATTCTCAGTCCGCTTGTAAATGCTGCCATTGCCGTTATGCTGCCTTCATGAAGACGGCCGAGAATATTGTAGAGAACAATGTTACCTGCATTCCATGATACCTGAAGCAGGGCCATGGGCCAGCTTATTGCAAATATTTTTCCGATGAGACGGGCTGATATATTCCATGGACCGGAGAAAATACCACTCCACCTGCTTTTTGTGAAGAGCATGATACATATAATCATTCCCACCGTCATTGATACTGCAGTAGAAACTGCAATCCCTATAAACCCTATTCCATCAAAGGAGAACAGACCAAAGACAAGAATATAGTCCAGGCCAATATTTATCAGGCTGACAAAAAACATCGCCACCAGAGTCAGGCGAACTTCTCCTCCCGAACGGAAAATTGAATTTGAAATAATCACAATATAGTTCGGCAGCAGAGCCAGGGTAAAGATCACAAAAAACTCACCCGCTTTTTCGCCTATGCTCTCGGAAAATCCGGCCAGCAAAATCAGCTGCTTATAAAAAAGAAGACCGGCAATCATGAGCGCAACTGCGCAAAGGGCTCCAAAGAGTAAAGATTGCCTTGCCGCAGTCATCGCTTTCTCTAAATTACCAGACCCGACAGCCCGCGAAAGCATAGCAACCGCCCCGACGCTTATGGCATTAGCTACAATAATTATGAAAAAGTAGAGCTCACCAACAAAACCAACAACCGCCTGTATTTCCGGTCCGAGAAAACCGGCCACATATATATCAGTAATACCTACGAGAAAGTTAAAAAGCATGACAATGAGCATGGACCATGACATATGCCATATGTTATTCCAGATACTTCCTGATGTAAGATCAACAGCAGCGTTCTGTTCTGCCACTTAATTCTCCATTGCTTCATGCACCAGATCAATCACAGTGATTTCCGGAGGAGACAGAAACCGTATTGGCGGCCCCCATGTGCCCGTGCCCCTGTTAACATACAGCAGTGAATCATTCACAAGTTTCATCAATCCGGCATCATGGGGGAAATACAGTTTTGTTATCAGGCTGAATGGGAAAACCTGTCCTTTATGAGTATGCCCCGACAATTGGATATCAAACAGGCCGGAAGTATCCTGCACAACACGCGGCCGGTGCTTTAACAGAACTGTAAACTTCGCTCTATCAATTGCTGAAAGCAGGTCATGCTCTGCAATCTCAGTAAAAAGCCCGAACCTCCTGCCCGTCGAATCATCAACTCCTGCAAGATTAATTATCCCGCCAATATCAACAGCGCGTCCCCGCAAAGGAACAAACCCGGCCTTTTCAGTAAATGACAGGGCCTGCTTGAGCCCTGCATAATACTCGTGGTTTCCGGTGACCGCATACTTGCCGTATTCCGGCTGGATTTGCTGCAGCATTTCTGCCAGTCCGTGAAGTTTGTTTATCTGGCCGTCCACCAGGTCGCCGGTAGATACAAGAAGGTCGGGGGCTGAATTCTGTACTGCTTCCACAATTTTCTTAAGACGGTCCTCACGAACAATCAAACCAAGGTGAACATCAGAAATCTGTACTATCCTGAAAACCCCGATCCGCTCGGGAATTTTTGATGATTTCACTGTAATAACTTCAGTCCTTATATCGTTTGCTTCATAATGACCATACACATTCACGGCAACAGCAGCAACAAGGGATAGAAAAAAGCAGGACCGTGCAGAAGGAACATACAGGGAAAACTTCTTTGATACGATGGAGCTGCCGGTCCATGCAATTAGCCGGTATATGTCAAGGAAACATGCAGCAGAAATAAATATGAATAAAGACCCCATCCATAAAAAACCGGTAAAGGACATCCAGCGTGCGAAAAATTCCTGGCCGGCTTTTTCCAGCTGATACACAAAAAAAGGAGACAGCGTCATTACCGCCATAAAGAAAAGCACCGGCAGTCCTCTTCCTGCACTAAAACGAAGGGCAGCTTTTGCTTTTAAATAAGCATAGAGATGAAGCAGTCCGTAAATTACAAAGAAAACTACTAGAAACAGTCTCACACTGCCTCCCGGTTACTATTCTGTTAAAAGGGATACTGAAGGGGTATTTTACTTCGGGGGAGGGGTTTGGTCAACGAAGGCGGGCGTTTAAAGAATGAAAAGATAACACTCGTATGCAATGACTGCCATATATACTTTTATCGCCAATGGCATGCTTATTCTTGTAACCTTCACATTTTTAAAAACACACAAGACTATTAGAGCAGCAGCCGTAATCGTAAACTTTATAGTTGTAAAAGGCATGATACCGATATTAAGGAAATACGCCATAATCGGATTTGCCTCAACAACTTTCCCTCTATGTATTAGTTCAAGAGTCATGTAGGCATCCAGGCAACTAAGACTCAATAACAAAATAACAGCTACAAGTAATCTGGCACTGTATAAATCTACAAACAGATGTTTCTTTTTATCTTCAATTCTTCTGACCAGCTTTCTCCGTCCCCCCGACAGCGAATAACGGCTAAAAATAGGAGTCGGAGTTTTCCGCCTGTCAGAATACAGCCTGTCCTGTGTGTCTTGTACTAGAATAATATCCTCCCTGAAAAATTGCCGCAAATTACCAAATAAAGTGCATATCGGATTTACGATATAGAAGCAAGCCACATGCCAGGCAATAACCCATTGATTTATAAGACATTATATAAATCTCACAGGAATACATGTAATCATTTCCGACATATGACACAATTATTACAAAAAAGTGTAAAGGCTGATTGGTAAAATACATTAGGAAAACTAAGAAACAATTTAATTTAGGCAGGAAATCATATCAGACGATGATAGTGCTATTAATAATAGCCTATTCTACGGTGCTGTCGCATGTAAGACTGTCAAGCCTATCCTGGACCTTTTCACAAAATTCATTGGGTTCCTTAAAATCATCTACGTTCAATACATTATCCTTAACAACTCTGTCTTTTAGTCCAAACACTCTCAAGAGCTGCGGGTCTTTTATGTCCTCCAGAGAAGATACTTTGACTTCTTTGAAAAAAAACAGGATCTGCGGTTTTTTGCAATACTTCCATATGTCATAGGACATGAGGAAGGACTCCAGATTACAGGGCTTCCCGGGGCTTGACGAAGTTCCAAATCTTTTATGAAAAAGGCAAATCAGTATATCACATTCTTTTTCCAGCTTATTCACTATATCCTGAGGTGACAGTTCTTCATTAAAAATATCTTCCCAGCGATTAATTACATAGGAGACCCCTTCATGATTTAGCAGGAGTCCGGCATTAATCCCGTTGCAGACTTCACACACAATCCGCCCTTCAACCAGGATATCTCCGGCAGATGCTATGATGACTCTATAAGTAGTATGTTTGCTCATTTTTGAAAATTGTCCTGCACGTGATACTAATGAGGAATGATTATTAGTATAGAAAATAAATTCCCATAGATGTTATTAATTATTTTTAATCGATTATAAGGGGAGGGGCTGTAATGAGGAGTTATGCGGCTCTGAACAGCATCCTGCTACGATTCAATCGTATCTGCCTCATCAATGAGCATAACAGGAATTCCATCTTGTATCCTGTATAAAAGCTTGCATCCATCACAGATAAGCCCGTCTTCAGCATCATTCATCTTGATGTCGCCTTTGCACTTTGGGCAGGCCAGGATTTCGAGTAGCTCTTTATTTATAGTCATATTTGCCTCATCAACTAGCAATTATAATACTGCAGGCAGGCACTCTTTGTAAATAATTATTTGCGAGGCAAGATAAAAAGCGGGGCTTTTATGGAAGGAATTGTATGAATTAAAATAACAAAAGGGCGACACCTGTTGTTATGGCAACCTGATAAAATATTGTACTAAGATCCTTAAATTCTCTTAACCATGCTATGTGCTCGATTTTTTCAGGTACTACAATCGTATCTCCGGGCTCAATCTCTTTTATATTCATATTGAAACCGTTCGCATCCAGATCTGACGTTGATGAGCCACCGCCCCAGAATCCCCTGTACAGCTTTTTTGCACTGCCGTCTACCTTGAGGACATACACACTAGACTTGTCCGCAAACTTTGTAAATCCTCCGGCCATCTGAAGATAATTCTTGTAGTCATATCTCTCCGAGTAAACAAAACTGCCGCGCGCCATTACAGCGCCTACAACATCTACGACACTGTTTTGAGTAGGAATATGAAGAGTATCGCCTTTTTCCAGCTTTATATCATATTCACTGCTCCGGAGCATCTCAAGATCTGCAAGCCTTATTGATAAACGGCCCGTTGCCTCAAGTTTTTTTAGAGACTCTATAAATTCCTGTTTTTGCTTCATCTCAGATTTTCTTGATTCGATCTCTTCCTTAGAGGAGGCGGTTGAAACCTGCATTGAACCTTTGGAGAGCACTTCTCTCTCAAGCCTTATGATCATGTCATCAAGACTTTTTTGCTGTAACTCCTTCACCCTGGTTCTGGTAAACACAGCCCCTCTGAGGTATGCAGTTTCCGTATACCCTCCGGCTCGTTCGATAAGAGAAGAAAGGGTGCCGCTCTTTCTAATTAAATATGTGCCGGGAAATGTTACTTCACCTGTTACAACACCGAAATTTTCCTCCTGCCACTCAGGTATTCTACGTATCAGCAGCCTGTCATGAGGGCCTAGCAGCAAATCATGTTCAGGGTCATGATCAAGTGCACGTCCAAGATCGATTGTTTCAATAATTAATTTATCTTTGTTACCCGATGCATAACAGGAGACTTCAGCTTCCCCAAGGTAGGCTGATTCCAGGACGCTTCCTGCACTGAAGACCAAGTCACTAATCCGCATGCCTTGAGCAAGCGGGTATTTCCCCGGCTTTCTTATTTCTCCTGCAATGGAAACCGTCTGCTTGTATTTCTGCTCCCATATTGAGTGGACCACTATACGGTCTCTGTCCTTAAGCAATATGTTTTCCTTCTCTTCACCTGACATGGCAAGCCCGACATTAAAATAAATCTGCGTCACATCGCCCTGCTCATCGGTCCTAAATATCTCACTGCGATGGATACTGGCATTTCTAGCCAGACCACCCGCATCAAGTATTGCATCTTTCACACTGTAATTATCATGAAGATTAAAGGAGCCCTTATTTCTAACCTCACCTTCTATCGTGATCGTTGATCTGCCCTTGAAAGACCACTTCGAAAAAACGACTATTGAATCCTGGGGCTCCAGAGCTATATTGCCGGCCTCCTCACTATTAAACAGGAGTTCCCCCAGGTTAAAAGGGATAAACTGCATTTCAAGATCCGGCAATTTCAACCTTTTTATCAATGCATATTCAAAGTGGGTCTCCTTCAACAGGTCTGTCGAAGAAGTGATGAGGTCCTTAACACGCATTCCGGGTTTATACTCATACTTGCCGGGGCGCTTTACATTGCCCTCCAGAAAGACAGTATTCACATCCCTGTCAACAATAGAAAAAACTTTGACCAGATCAGCATCCTGAAGGCTGAAGTCATCTGTAGCTGTTAAATCTTTATCATTAATATCAATGATTATTTGATTTGTATTTTTCTGTATTCTTTCCACCTGTATCTGCTGGGTATATGCACTGGGTGTAACTCCCCCGGCCATGTCAAACAGGGCATTCAGGCTCTGTTCCTTTTTAAGTTCATAAATCGCCGGTCTTCTAACATTACCTGCGACGCCGACAAGCGGACCTGAAGTCGGGACAAATATAACATCTCCTGATCTCAGTATTTTATCTTCACTCTTGTCTCCTTTTAGAAGAAAATCATAGAAATCCATAACAGCAATTGTCTTATCATCCCTTTTCAGATGTATCTTCCTAAGTGACCCTATTTCAGTCGGACCGCCCGCTAAAAGAATTGCGCTTGTGATTGTAGAAAATGAATCAATGGAAAAACTCCCTGGACGTTTCACCTCCCCAAGAATAAAGACCTGAATGCTTTTCAGGGCACCCATTGTAACATTAATGTCAGCACCGATTATCTGCTGTGTCTGCTGCTTTATATATTGCTTCATTTCACTGAAGGACATACCAGCAACCTGTAGAGGGCCTATACGCGGGATTACAATATCTCCCTCTTTGCTGACAATGATACTGTGGTCCTCGTTCATCCTTCCCCAGAATAATATTTTTATTTCATCACCAGGGCCGACGATATAATCCTGCCCCACAGGAATATCTTTTCGGAGGTTTTCCGATTTATTATTGGATTCGGTAAAAAAATTGTACCCAAAAGCCTTCAACTCTATAGGAATGTCCTGGTAGCCCCCGATGGAATGGTACTTTGAAAACAGCGAGCTATTTCCAGAGGCACTTAAAGTATTACTCTCATGTTTCTGAACACCATGATTTGCATTAGCCTCCCCTTCCACAGCAGTGGCGCTGCTGTTAACAACATCGCCTACATTAGCGGATATAATAGAAGATGAATCAATCTTACTCTCCGGGCCCTTTCCCTTTGCATATGCGGAGCTGCCTGAATGCATAGCACAGAAAATCCAGAGCAGAACTATCAAATAGGAACACTTTGTTTTATCAATCATCTATGAAGATCCCTTCCTTGCTAAAAAAGCCTCCCTGACAAAAACCAGAAAAAGCGCGCCCATCAGTGATAACACAAATGACATTACCAGTACCTTCTTAACTCCGGGCCTGACATTATTTACCGGTACACGCGGCGGGTCCAGTATTTTAAAGGCAAAATTTTCCTTTACTTCAGCCATCATGGATATTTCTATCTGCCGTGCAATAAGTGAGTATACTTTCTGCTCAATCAGGGGGTCTGCCTTATTCTTGATCAGGCCCTCCAGATACTTTCTGTTTGTCTCTGCAACTCTCTTTGCCTCGCTGCTCATATAATTGGTCAGTTCCGTTAAAATGCAATTGATAATGGCAGCGGTTGTCTTTGCTTTTGTATACTCAACCATGAGAGTAATCAACCCTTTTTTCTGATCGTATTTCACTGTATAAATATCTCTTAAAATATTTATACCTTCCCATATCTGTTCGTGACCGGGGTTTTCATCATATGTTTCGCGAAGAAATATTGGATAGAATTCTTTATTCCTTACCACCTTTTCCATAAGAATATTACTGTTCAGCAGGCTTTCAAGCTCTGCTGCATTGGACTGCGCCGGCATGGATATGCCAATCTGTCTGTCCACATTGGCCAGACCGTTTTGATTTGGTTGAGATGCAACAGGCATGATAACGGCCTTTGCCTCATAAATATCAGGCTGCTGCAATGAGATAAAGCCTGTAATAGACACAGATCCCATAATGATTGTCATAATCAGCCAATAGTACTTTCTGATAATCTTTAGGTGATCAACAATATTGTCGATTATATGAACTTCATCAAGATCTTTTGCTACATCGTCCATTCCGTCTCCTGATTAATAAGTCATGTGCATCGAATACAAACTTTGCGTTTAATGTGCAACTCTGTCAGTTCTTACTACTTCAACAAAGGTCCTGGATATAATTCTTAAATCCAGGGAAAGTGACTTATTATTCTTATAGAATTCATCGTGGTCTACTTTGGCGGCGACAACCAGGTTGTCCCTCCCATTTACCTGTGCCCACCCGGTGAGACCCGGGTTCAACTCATGGATTCCTTTGTTCGTACGAAGGGATATCAAATCAGCCTGATTATACAAAGCCGGCCTTGGACCGACAAAACTCATTTCCCCCTTCAGAATATTTATGAGCTGCGGAAGTTCATCAAGGCTTAACTTTCTTAGGGCCCCGCCGACTGCAGTCATATGTTCATCGGGATCAATGAGTAGATCCTTTGGAAGAATCGGAGTACCTACCCTCATTGTCCGGAATTTGTACATTCTGAATGCTTTATTTTGACTCCCCATACGGTCCGATATATGCAATACCGGTCCCCGTGAAGTACATTTGACGCCTATTGCAATCAACAGCAGAAGAGGCGCGAGTAAAACCAGCCAGATTATGGCCCATATAACGTCTAATGTTCTTTTCATAATTTATTTTTAATCCCCCGTGAAACAAATTTTGATACTGCTCCGTCAGCCGCAGAGCACTTCTGTATAGGCGGGGTAACACCGCCCTTACAATTGATTTACCGGATAAGCAACGCTGATTACTAACGATCATTTCAACTACCCGTATATTTATTTAGCAATCCCGGTTGTGGCATTAACTGAGGTATCTTTCTCAAATATTTTGAGAGTATTTTTAATATGTTCGTTTTTATGCCGTTTTCTGCGCAGGCACGCAGGGCTTCCCTGTTTTTAATCCAGTTACCTCTGAAATATCCCGAGCTGATACCGCCGGTCCTCATCTTTACAAGCACCTTGGGAATGTAACTGTAAGAAATTTTATGTTTCGCCAGAAATCTCGCAAGCAGTTCGTAATCCGATGCTATTTTATAATCTGTTTTAAAAAGACCGTACTTTTCATAAACTTCACGCTTTGCAAAAAAAGTGGGATGGGCCGGCATACATCCATAGGTAAATATGCCGGGACTAAAGTTTGAGGAGTCATAATGCCGGACAATTTTGTTCTTATTATTCCTCTTTATGTATACAAGGTCGGCAAAAACCGATTCCACATTGGTCCGGAGGAACTCATTGGCAATACTGCCGATCACATCCCCGTCCAGATAAAAATCATCGGAATTAATAATGCCGACAATGTCTCCAGTTGCAAGCATAATCCCCTTATTCATCGCTTCATAAAGACCCTGGTCCGATTCACTCATCCAGGCGGAAATATGGTCATGATACTTATCAATAATATCAAGAGTACCGTCCGTCGAGCCCCCATCAATTATGATATACTCAATATTTTCATACTTCTGCTTAAGAACACTTTGAATACAATCCTCAACTGTGTCCCTGCTGTTTAAGGTCACAGTTATAATTGATATTTTCGGACTATCACGCTGCACAGCTTTCAATCCTCCTTATCATGAAATTGCCCAGAACGAGCACATCCATTTTTGTTCTCAGAAAGCAGCTCAAAGCTTCCTCAGGACGGCAGACAATTGGTTCATTTTCATTGAACGATGTATTCAGCACAACAGGCACGTTCGTTATTTTCCTGAACTCCTCGATCAACTGCCAGTACCTGGGATTAACATCCCGCATAACTGTCTGGAGCCTGCCGGTCCCGTCAACATGTGTGACTGCCGGGATTTCATCTCTTTTTCCCGGGTTAATCTTTGAGACTTTCAGCATAAATGGGTCGGGCTGGTCATTTTCAAAATATTCCTTAACGGCTTCATAGTGAATTGACGGAGCAAAGGGTCTGAATGATTCACGTTTTTTTATTTTCAGGTTAAGGATTTTTTTCATGTCCGCTCTGCGCGGATCGCCCAGGATGCTACGGTTACCAAGGGCCCTGGCACCCCATTCCATCCTGCCCTGAAACCACCCTATGACCTTCCCTTCGGAAATTGACTGGGCCGTATTTCGGCAAAGATCATTAACATCATCTATTCTTTCAACTTCACACTGTTCCCTTAGCAGCTCTTCCCTGTGTGCCTTCAGGACCTGTTCAACTTCAGCATCGTCAAACTCCCTTCCAAGGTAAGGCTTATCAAGGACAAATGAACGCGGATTATTCAGCGCCTGGTTCCATACATAAAATGCCGCGCCAACTGATCCGCCTGCATCTCCGGCAGCAGGTTGTATATACAAGTCCCTGAATGGAGTATTTTTCAGGATCTTCCCGTTTGCAAGGCTGTTCATTGCACATCCTCCAGCCATGGCAAGATTTGAATGTCGGGTTTCGTCGTATACATGGTCCAGAATCTCGAAGAGGACCTCTTCGTACCGTTTCTGAAGAGAGGCGGCTATATTCATATGTCTTTTATCAAGCTCCTCGTTTTTTCCCCTACGTGGGCCGAGCATTGACTCAATCTTTTCAGAAAAGACCGCTCCCATTCTGGGCTGTCCGTTGTTCCAGGTCATTTCGATGCCCTTTGATTGGTGAATAAAACAATCTGTGTCAAGCTCAAACATACCGAAGCGATAATCGCTTTTTACAATCTCCCTCATTTCGTCCATATACTCCGGCCTGCCATAGGCAGACAAACCCATCACTTTGTATTCATCCCCGTAATTTGGAAAACCGAGGTATTGAGTAATAGCAAGATAGAACAGCCCCAGTGAATGAGGGAAAAAGGAGCGGTGCTTAACATTAATAATATTGTTAGCAGCAGTTCCCCACATAGTACCTACAAAATCCCCAAAGCCGTCTACTGAAACAACCGCAGCCTCTTTGAAAGGGGAGACAAAAAACGAACTTGCAAGGTGGGAGATATGGTGTTCAACATTATAAACCCTGGCCTTGATGCTGTCAGGGATTCCCAGCTCATTGCAGAGTGTTTCCTTGATATCACTGATCTTGTGCGCATTCCTGAGCCTGTTTGCGATCAATTTAAGGGGCGGCTTTTTTGTAAAAGCAAAGAATGATTTTCTCATAACATTTGCCGTAGGGTCACGGTTGATTGCAATATAGTCAACGTCTTCCATTCTTACACCGGCCTCATCAAGACAATACTTCACCGCCTGAACAGGCAGTCCGGCCCAGTGTTTAATCCTTGTGAATCTTTCCTCTTCTACAGCGGCAATTAGTTTACCGTCTGCCAGAATACAGGCTGATGAATCGCCGTGGTATGCATTAAGTCCTAATATATATGTCATGCTGCCTCCCATGCCGGATTAATATGCTGTCCGGTTAAAATATCTTCATAAACTGCTGTCAGTTTTTTTGAAAGTTTTCCCCATGTAAAGTTGTCCTCAATTAATTTCCGTCCATTTTCACTCATCTCCGTCCTGAGCAAATCACTTTTCAGGACCCGCTGCAAAGCTCTTGTTGTGGCCTCCACTTCCGGTTCACACACAAGCCCGGCTCCAACATGCTTAATATCTGAAGAAAGGTTGACCCTCCCGCTAACTACAACAGGACATCCGGCAGCCAGTGCTTCTGCAGTGGCAATCCCGAAATTTTCCTGCACGCTGGGGAGTAAAAAGAGATATGCCGCCATGTACGCTTCGCGAACTGCCTCCCTGTCAAGCATCCCGGTAAAAGTCACTCTCTCACTCAAGCCAAGCCGGTTAACAAGCCCCTTAAGTTCTGAAACGTAATTATCATCGCCTGAGCCAGCCATAACAAGATGAATTGAGGTGTCGCCAGCCGCCAGGGCATGAAAGGATTTTATGGCTATATCCGGTTGCTTTTTATAATGCAGCCTTCCCAGAAAAAGCAGGAGCCGCTTATTATTTAAACCAGGGAACCTTTTAATAAAGGATTCTCTGCCCGGGAGATTTTCATAGGATGAAGGCGCCAGCCCCAGAGGCAGAGTAAACCGTCCCCTTGCACTGTCGCACATCATGGAATTTCCAGATTCCTCCTGTGAGGTAAAATGTATGGCTGCGGAGTTCGAGATAATTGAGTGCCCAAAGAGATGATAGTATAATTTTTTCTTCCAAGTGCGTTGAGATAAAGACCATGCATCCAGCATACCGCAGGGCCTTATTATGTAGGGTTTCCCCAGTTTTCGACATGCCGCTGAAGCAGCATAAGTCGGATAATCCCAGACCGTATGAATATGTACAATGTCAGCTTTTTCAACCAGTCCGGGTAATGCATTTGAGAGACTCCTGGACCAGCGCCAGCCCTGAAATTCACAGGGATGCAGATCGACAGTGACCCCTTCAATCCTCTGCACCTCTTCTTCATTGCTGAATGTTGATGCAATAGAAACTTCGTGACCGAGTTCACGCTGAGACTGTGACATTCCGGACACTGCGGTAACAGGCCCGCCCGTTGAAGGAGACAAATCACTTATAACATGAAGTATGTTCATTATTGATATATATTATTCGCTGATGAATAAAGTTAGATTCGATTTAAGCAGAGCCTTATTGAATGCTAGTTAATGAAAGTAAATTGCTGAATATCGATTGTTAAATTCTGGCTGCAGCTTTTTGAAGTATGCGTTTTGATATCCCTTAATTCTGCTGAGACTCTATCCTGTTGAATGCTTAGCAGTGCTTCCCTCACCCTCTGCCTGTATCGTTTCCACGTGAATTGTTCCGCCCGACTCCGTGCATTTCTTCCCATCGCTTCGGCCAAGTCCCTGTTTACATAAAGGGTCAGCAAGTGTTCTTTTAATGCTTCTACATTCATGACCGGAACTGTATATCCGTCTATGCCTTCTCTGACAACCTCTTTTGCTCCCGTATTTTCAGTAACAATCACCGGGGTTCCGCATGCCATGGCTTCAAGAACTACCATACCGAAGCTGTCAAGAATTGAAGGTAGAATAAAAACGTCCGCATCCTGATAATGCTGTGCCAGCTCCTGGTGATGTAAAAAAGGTATGTATCTGAATTCTCCCGCGTGTTTTTTAAATATTTCCTCTCCGCCCGACAACTGTCCGATACATGTAAGCTCCGCATCTTTTAAATCAAGTTCTTTTAAAGCCTGGAGAAGATACTGCACTCCTTTTCTTTTCCCAAAGAGTCCTGTGAATAATATTTTAAATTTGCCGGTCTTTCTGTATTCTTTCTTCCCTTTGAATTTTTTTATGTCACAGCCATATGGAATGGTAATTATCTTTTTTTCAGGGATACCGCCATCTATTAATGTTCTCTTGGCAAATTTCGTGGGAGCAAATATATAATCTGCAATTGCAAGTTCTTCTTCTTTCATTACTTCTATTTGCTCCCTTAAAGCAGCGTTTCCGTTAAAAGGATCGATTCCAGCAGCACCAAATACTTTATTCTGAAAAGAATAATGCAGTGAAGCGAGATCAAGGATACATGTCTTTCCAAGGGCCTTGCTTTTCCTGAAGCTTTTCAGCGCAGAAGCTTCATAACCGATAAAGAGGTCATAATCATCATGTTCAAGGTCCCGTGACACCCATTGATCGAATAGTCTGTCGATCAAGTGAGAGTTTCTCTTTCTGCGAAGTCTCGATATAACATCTTTTGAAAACAGCCTGTAGTTCATGCGAACATTATCGGCATTAATTGGATCATAATGTCTCTTCTTTAATTCATTCAGCAGCCTTTCAGGCAGTATTTTTTCAATTTTCCTGAACAGGCTCCTGCCATGCCAGAAAACCGTAAAGTACCTGCTAAGCATGCTCCTTTCCTGAAGTGCCAGACAAGTATGGTGGGAATGCTGTCTGCCCGGATGGGCGAGTATTGTTTTAGGCCCCTGCAACTGTCAACTCCTTTCTATCAAGCCTTGGCAGGAGAAACATAAAACCTATGGAGAACCAGTACAGTAAACAGGCTGTCCAATTGAACACCAGGGCATTAACATGAAAAAACTGTATTTGAAAGATAAAAATACTTAGAGCAAACAGCTTCAATTCATTGTGCTTAAGGGTTTTAAAGAGTTTCCAGAAATATGAAAGGATTATTAACCTCAACCCGTAAACCATCACATAACCTATGAGGCCTATCTCAAGGACTATTCTCTCTGGCTCCTCTTCAAAATCTCTTGGCATATTCCCCCAGTCAACACCAAACCTGGAAACTCCCTGATAGGTACTGCCGATTCCATATCCCGTCAAACCGGCCTCTGCATAAAATTTAAAGGGAGTAAAAGTATCAACCATGCGAGGCATGATATCGTCGGTTTCACTACCCCTCTCCATGAAGCCTGAATAGGCCTGCTTGCCGATAGTAGTGTTTGATAAAACAATGACCGCCAGAATAAACACAAAGAGAAACCTCGGCAGAATTTTTCTTATAAATAAGGACCCAGTGCTGCCGGCAAACAGAAAATAAACAACTATTGACACAACAGCTATAGCCAGCGGGCCCCTCGACCCCGTCATAAGAAGATTTATGATGGTAAGGGGGATTAGAATATTAAGCATAGTACTATATTTTTTTGTAAGCCCTTTTACTCCAAGCAGGTAGATCTGGACAAGGATAAGCAGGCTCAGATATGTCGTGTACCCTGTAATATACGAAAAGGTAGAAGTGACTCTTGCATACTCCCCTGTTGTAGCAACATGCATTGACTGTTCAACATACTGATTGACAGGACTGTCCAGCGGGCTGAAAAACTGGACTACACCAAGTATAAGAAGCGGCAGCGAAAAGAGTGTGTATTTTGAGAGAAACATTATGAGTTTATCTTTTGTATTCAGAATGTGCGGGACAATGAAAGCCAGAGGTATAAAGTAGAAATATATTATGATCCCTACTGCACCCACTCTATAATCAGGCAGCTTAGGATTGAATACACTAGCTAGGCCCCATAAAAAAAGAATAAGCAGAAATGAATTTACGGGATGTCTGGATAACCTGGCATGCTGGTTCAGAAACCCCAAATATACGCCGGTCAAAATTACGTGTGGAGAAAAAAAAAGTAAATCCGACATGCCAGGCAGAAGCCATTTTCTTACAGCACCGACAAGGAGTATCCAGTATAAAACAAAAATTGCCGCTTTCTTCCAGTAATATACTGACAGTAAAAGGGCCAGTACAAAGACAATTATGTACAGCAGGCTAATGGCAGGCTCCTTTTTCTACAGCCTCACAGGGAAGCTCATCAAGCAGCTGATCCTGCCCTCCTGCTTCTTCCATTACATGCATAAAACTCCTGGCAATGACAGGCCAGGCCAGCTTTGATTGGAATGATTTTAGAGAATTACGTCTCAGCCTCTGTCTAAGTCTGCGATCACTCATGATCTCTTTAATGCCTTTCAGCACATGTCTTGTACTAATCCGGTCAACAAAGAATATATTCTCCTTGTGCTGGAAAAAGTCATCAGTCAAATCTCCTTTACAGGACATAACAGGAAGACCCGCAGCATAGGCAGCTGCCAGGGCCCCGCTCTTGGCTGAAGCCCCGCCATTACCCTCTTTTTCCCAGACATCAAATATAACGAAGAGGTCGGAGAGGGCCAGGCATTTATAGACTTCTGAAGAGTCAAGATACCCGGTAAAACATAAAGCCTTCTCAATGTCCAATTCCTTTGAACGATTAATAAGCTCCTTTATGCACTTTTTCTGCATTCCTCCAACGAAAAGAATTTTCAGGCCGGGCCCGCTGCACTGTCTGTTATATTTGCGCACAGCCTTCAATAAAATATCGTTCTGTCTTTGCGGTGCGTCAGCGCCGAATGTTGCAAGGATAGTTTCTCCATAGGGCGCTATCATTTGTGTGATATTTACAGACTCAATAGTTGCCATTTTGACGGGGAGTATATTACTTCCAACGGGTATCATATGTATTCGTTTTTTCATTGATATAAACATGGACTGATACAGCTCAACACTTGTCACAGCATCATCAGTTGCCAGCAAAATACAGTGGGCTATAAGTCTCTGCATAAGAGACACGGCCCAATACTTCGGTCTATTTTTATGCATGCGGTATGCTACCTCGTGAAATACCGTTGTCTGGCTGTAACCTTTCAACCTCAACAAAACAGTCAGCAGCACAATAAAAAAAGGCATCGCATAATGACTGTACATGTTTGGAACATACTGGAGAACAATTTTTTCGGGACTGATTCCGTCAATTGACCTGAGTATTGCAGGAATAGATCGGAGCCGCCATTTTTTTATTGCGGGATGGACCGACACTTGTCCTCGGGCATGTCCATTAATGCTGCAATCCATTGAAGTAAGCACATGCACATCCTGCCCCTGCTCAGACAGCGCCTCCGCCAAATGAAATGTATGGTCGCTGACACCGCCTCTAAGAGGAGGATAATCTCTTGATATTAGAACAACTTTCATAGTCTTTATGATTTGCAAATCCCGATAAATGTCCACCCGCCAAAGAGTTTCTCGTGCAGGGAGGGGGACAGTGAATAAATACTCTGTGACATAATGCCGTAAATTCTTCCCCGTAATGACTGATATTTAGTGACTTTACCTCTGACTACTTTATAATCGTTCAGGGTCAGCCCGCTTTTCCTTATCATTCTCTGGATATCCTGCCTGCCCCACCGGTGCAGATGCCCGTATTGCTCCCGCGTTGTCGGCTTACCTATTAAGCGTCTGTACGCATAAACCAGATCAGCAATCCAGCCGTGCTCAAGGGGAATAAACATAATGAGTGATTTCGCTTTACTGCAATATGAAAGGAATTCTTCCGGTTCTTCAAGGTGCTCCAGCAGGTCCGCAAAATAGACCATATCAAACCTGTCAATTTTTATTGGAAGTCTATCAGCCTTCCCCTGTATCAGATTTACATCTGATGAAATGACCCTTGCCTTCTTCAGGATTGTGTGAGAAATGTCCAGGCCAAGCCCCTTCGAATTTACATATGATGAAACAGCGGCTATGAGTTTTCCTGAACCGCAGCCCAGTTCAACCACATTATTAATAGTGCTGCTGTCCAGGAGATCAATATATTCCCTGATCATCTCAAACTTCCATTCAACATCAGCGACATCAAGATGAGGATTGATGGCCGGATATGTAGTCTCGTAAAAGTCTTTAAGATCTTGAGTTGTATTCATTTAAACAGACTGCAGCTTATGGGTCCTCTTTTTTATAAGAGAGAACATTTCGCTGACATGGAGTTTCAGGTTCTTTGAACAAATGAAAAACAGCGCGCTAAGCAGAATAAACGCTATAGGAGATAAATATATATCCTTGATTGACCAGGCAATAATTGTTATCACATAGGTAACAATCAGCAAGGTTGAAATATCATAGTAATCAGGCTTGCCGAAACTGTTTACGAAATACCTGTGCATGACATAGTAAGAGGGCGATGCAATAAGCCCTGCAATAGGCAAACCGAGATAACCAAAGTAGTGTACGGTAATCGGAGATATGAGCCAAAGGAGAAGTCCGTTCACAACAGTAAACTTTGCAACATCAGAATTACGACCCGCTGTAATCAGGCTGCTTGAATATAATCCAAAAACGGTGTTAATCCCGTAAATAAGGCACATTAATACAAGGGCATTGCTGACCTGATACCACTCTTCGCCATAGAATAGAGGAATAAGCCAGAAGCTGACAGCAGAAAAAACAAAGAGGGGAACGCATGCTAGAAAGAACTGATATATCCTGCCTTTTTCAACGGCATTGAGTATCTTTTCTTTTTCCTTCTGGTATTTCGCAAATACAGGATAGGACATCCTGTTCGTTATACCCGTGAAAAACGAAAGCTGTGATACTATTCCTTCGGCAATCCTGATTATACCCGCAGCTTCTACCCCTGCCAGTCTTGCAACTACAACAGGGTTCAGCGCACCATTTATGCTCCAGGGGAGCAATGCTGCTACATAGCCGCCTCCGAACTTATACATTTCCTTCAAAAGATTTTTATTTAAGAGAGGCCTCATGCTGAATGGCCTGAATATATATCCTGAGATAGAGCTCAGTCCGCGGCATATCTCTCCGATGACGATTGAGTAAATACCCAATCCAAAAAAAGCAGCAGTAACTGACGAGAGATAAAAAGCAGCTATTCCGCTGACTTCAACAATACCCACTTTTCCGTAATCCATCTCCCGCTCCAGAAGGCTCTGGGAAATTTTAAAAACAGATGAAATAAAAACTCCTGCGTAACTTAAAGAAAGAAGCCAGAACAGTTCTTCCCTGCCGTACCATGATGAAAGCAAAGGGGCGATACAGTAGAACATTAGAACAAACAGAACTGATCCGTTTATGAGGACCATCGTAAAACCTGTTCGTATACAGTCATTATCGGGTTCACTCTGTTTTCTTATTAAAAATATATTGACTCCCCAGTTAATAAAATTGCCCATAAAGATTATAAAAAAAGATGAAACAGCATACAGACCATAAATTTCCAGCCCCAGCAATCTGGCAAGCATCACGCTGCAGACGATGGATATTAACGAACCCGCAACCTGCCTCAATGAAAGATTCAGAAATCCATGCATCAGTTTCTCTCTAATTGTTTTAGCCATTGTTCTTCTTCCTTGCTATAACTAACAAAGAGCTTCCTGCTCTGTTCCTGTATCGCAGGGAATACCAGGGCAGTAAAAGAACTGCGGCTGCCTGCGAAAAGAATTTCTTGCATTTCGACAGTGTTGTATAAGTAAAACGCAGAACCGATTTAGCAAAGCTGTTAGCGGACCCGGAGTACATACGCTCTACACTATGGTTAACATTAAATTTTATTTTCCCGGACAGACAGTCAGGAAGTACTTTCAGAAGATTGAGAGGCTCATCTTTCAGATTGACGATTTCAAAGTTGTTCAGCTGAAGGAGGGCTTCCAGACTGCGCTTGTTCCATGATGTTAAATGATGGGGAGGATAATCCCAGGATTCTCTCCCGAAAATAAGTCCGATCCTTTTTGGATTAGGCACTGATAAAACAATATACCCCTCATCCTTAAGCAGCTTATTTACATTTGCCACGAATGCATGGGGATCTTCAAGGTGCTCCAGGACGTGGAAAAAACAAACAATATCGAACCCTTTAACAGGGAACTTTTTCAGCAGATCACCTGCACTGATACAATGGGCATTAAACCCCGAAATCCTCGCCTTATTAACAGCATGCTCATTTAAATCAACGCCCGTTGGATCATAGCCCCTGTTTCTGGCAATCTCAAGGAAGGCTCCTTCACCACATCCGATTTCGAGCAACTTCCCTCTTTTCACCGGCATGCTATTAATAGATTCAGCAAACTCCCATATATTTTTTCGACGTTCGTAAAGTGACGAGCGGATTTCCATTTCACTGTATTCCGCTTCATACCATTCTGCAGATGCGGCTTTCATTGGCATATTGAATTCAACATCACATGATTCGCATATATAACTTTCATATCCATTGCCCGGATTATTTAACAGCATTGGCTCTATTTCACTAAAACATACAGGACATTTTGGAGAGCTGCTTGTTTTCACTTCGCTGACTGCAGAACTGGAATTCATTTTTTCGCCTTTGCTATGATGTTTTGAGTAAATATTTCTGAATAAAACCCTGTTTCAGCAGCCAGGTAAAACCTCAGAGCTGTTTCAATACTCTTCCACAGGATATATCTTATAACGGACACAGGCCCTTTCGGGACCGGAGGTGTTGAGTAATATTCCACGTCTCTAAAACCAGTGGTCTGCAACACCTGATTTAAGCTGTCTCTTGTAAATACAACCTCATGGGTAAAATCTTTATATCTGTGTCTGCCGCTGAATGGGCTTACACCATTTGGAGTCTGAAGTACAAAAAAACCTCCCTTCGTCAGGGCGTTATTGATCGTCTGCAGGGTATCAAGCACTTCTTCTTTTCTGAAATGCTCGAGCACATCCCTCGCAAAAATCAGATGGAATTTATTTTCTTCTTTAATGAGGATCTCTCTTAAGTCCGCCCGGAAGACATTTTTTATTCCAAGTTTGTTGGCCACTTCCACCTGTTCGGGGCTTACATCAATTCCACGTACATTCTTATAGCCCTTTTCATTAAGCCAGTAGACAAATCCACCGTTGCCGCAGCCGATCTCAATAATCTCGACCTCCTTATCATCGGGGAGGCAGTGTCCATAGTAATACTCCCATGAATCAAACTGCCTCTTTATATCTTCTATAGATACATCTCCATAAAGAGTCTTCATGTGTGCAGAGTAATAACTTGAATAAATCCGCGTTCTGTACTCGCTTACAGCGCTCTCAGACATTTTTCCATCCTTTCATTAAACCGTTTACTGCCGAACTCCGCGATTACCCTTTCCCTGAGATGTTCTCCCATGGAATGTCTAGTGTCATCGCTTAATTCAAGAACTCCTTCAATTGCCTGTTTGATTTCTTCGTTGCTGTCGGGATCAACCAATATCCCTGTTTCTCCATTTAAGACTGCATCCACTGAGCCGTCCTGGTTTCCGCATATCACTGGCTTACCGCATGCGAGCGCTTCCAGGAATACAATGCCGAACCCCTCTTTTTTACTGGGCATTATAAATACATCGGAGAGATTGTAGTAATCCGGCAATTCATGGTCCGGTGTATGCCCTGCGAGAATAACTGCATCCTCAATATTTTTTTCTTTAACATAATTTCGAATATTATCAAGATCATCACCTGACCCTACAAGAACATACCTGACTTCAGGGTGTTCCTTTAGAATTTCAGGCAAAACATCCAGGACTTTATAGTATCCCTTGGGGCCTTCCGTCTTTTGCAGTCTGGCCACTGTTAAAATCACTTTATTCTGATTGTTTATCTTATGACGTTTGAGCAGATATTCCGGTTTCGGTCCAGGGATGAATACAGAACTGTTGATGGAATTCGGTAATATGCAAACCCTGTTTTTCACTTCAGGGACCTGCTTTACGATCTTATTCCTGGTAAAGCTAGATACAGTGGTTATCAAATGTGCCCTTTTAAACGTTTTAGTTTTTAGATTACTTTTAAGATTCCATACATCGATCCCGTGTGTAAGCACTATAAATTTTTTCTTAAATAGAATTGACATTAAATAACAGAGCGGAGAAAAGTTTATGTGTCCGCAAACTATAAGGTCAGGTTTAAAGAAAACCGCTCTCCACAGTGCTATTACTGCAAATACGATTTTTCTCCAGACTATGTTTGAAATGTGCCCATAAGAGTAAATCCTGATATTATCAAACATTCTCGTCTCATCATTTCTGCTGACAATATCTACAGAGTGACCGGCATTTAATGCAGTACGCACCAAATTTTGATTGTATCTTTCAATGCCACCGGTGACGGTCAATCCTGACAATATGTATAATATTTTTTGAGACATTATGAGCTATTACTATTGGAATAAAATCAGCAGCATTTGCACTTCAACGGAATTTCAGAGCGAAGAACAGGAGAAAACCCCTGTCCCCTTTAGAGCTTGTCCCCATTTAACCATTTCTCCCATTCTCCGCTCTTTTTGCATTGCAATTTAATTTGGAGCGAGGAACGGGAGAAAACCCTGTCCCCACTAGGCTTGTCCCCATTACACCATTTCTCCCATTCTCCGCTCTCTTTTTGCATTGCTCCGCCGCTTCAGTTACATATGCGTTGTCGGCAATATGCAACTAACACGTGTTCAACAAATAAAACTAAACTTGAAGGTATTGAGATGGTGTGGAGGCGCTTCTCACGAGATAGGATTGGGTCGTAACAGTGGTTTGTGATTGTGTACGTCCCGATGATATACTGCTCCCTCGAATAATGGCCTGTACCCCTCAAAAACGATTTCTGTCAAATCCCTCATTATTTGACATTGCTTCATGCTGCATAGCCAAAACCCTAATTCTGACTATTTGTTTACGGCTTATGCTGATACCCTAATATCTGGCATAAAGTGCTGCTGTGCAACATAAAGATATAATTCGGTATTTTGCAGAATTACTTTAGCTCTGGAATAAACAAATCCTTAAACCCTCTGATTTTAAAGATAATTTATCACCATGAAATCGGGCAATATTGACTTAGTTCCAGCGTATCTTTAAACTTATTGTTCATGAAACAGGATGTTACTGAAATAATTGATCAAGCACTAGCAGTCCTCGGGAAAAAGTGGGATGTGGACAACCTGCCCCAGGCTGAAGTGGAGTTCCCCAGAGATGAGGCCATGGGCGATTTCGCTACAACTATTGCGATGAGGCTTACAAAAATTCTTAAAAAGCCCCCGCAAAAAATTGCAGGCGATATTGTGGATGAAATAAACAATCAACATCCCGATTTTTTTTCTAAAATTGAAATAGCAGGCCCCGGCTTTATTAACTTCACATTCAGGAAAGAGTACTTCCAGAACTGCCTTAAGACTATTCTTGCAGAGGAACACTCAACGCTTAATACAGATATTGGAAAAGGCCGTAAAATACAGGTCGAATTTGTAAGCGCCAACCCAACAGGACCGCTGCACATCGGTCATGGAAGGGGCGCGGCAGTGGGAAACGCTCTATGCAATATCTTAAAGGCCGCCGGATTTGACGTTCAAAAAGAGTTTTATATTAATGATGCAGGCCTGCAGGTCAAGCTCCTTGGCCAGTCAGTGCATGCCCGTTACCAGCAGTTACTGGATAACGATGTCCCCTTCCCGGAAGATGGTTACAAGGGCGACTATATCGAATTAATTGCAAAAGAAATTAACAGGCAAGACGGGAGCAAATACCTGAATCAGCCATTTAATGAATGCGCGGCTTTCTTCACCAGCTATTCCTATAAAATGATGCTTACCAATCTGGCCAAGGATTTGAAAGATTTCGGTGTCATTTTCGACAAGTGGCAGAGTGAAAAAGAACTGCATACTAAAGGCAAGGTTCAAGAATCCCTTGATACTCTGAGGTCGAAACAGCTTATATATGACGAAGACGGGGCCATGTGGTTCAAGGCTTCGGACTTTGAAGATAACAAAGACAGGGTAGTAAAAAAGCAGGACGGCGAATTCACATACTTTGCCTCTGACATCTGCTACCACAAGGACAAACTGGACAGAGGCTTTGACACTATTATTGATATATGGGGCGCTGACCACCACGGCTACATACCCAGAATAAGATCAGTGCTGGAAGCCTTTGATCTGCCAAAAGACAAGTTTGAGGTTATTCTAATACAGATGGTCTCACTGCTCAGGAATGGAGAACCCGTTCAAATGTCAAAAAGGTCAGGAGCATTCGTCACGCTTCGTGAAGTCATCGACGAAGTAGGCGCTGATCTTACAAAGTTTATATTCCTGACGAGAAAAGCTGACAGCCATCTGGATTTTGATCTCGATATCGCAAAAGAACAGTCGTCGGACAATCCCGTTTTTTATGTGCAGTATGCCTTTGCCCGGATATCAAGCCTGTTCCGCCAGGCAGTTGAGAAAAACGTTAGTGGAGTTACCGGTGAAAATATCCAGGATGCCGACCTTTCCGTTCTTGATGAGGATGAAGCAGTTTCAGTAATCAAAAAGCTCCTTCAATACCCCGTGGTCTTTGAAGGCGCAGTGCAGGCATTCGAACCTCACAGAATCACCTACTACCTGCAGGAGCTTGCAGGTGTATTCCATGCCTATTACCACAAACACAGGGTGGTATCAGATGATAACGCAACAACTCTTGCAAGGCTGAGCCTGTGCAAAGGAGTAAAACTTGTCCTTGAAGAAGGACTTAAGATGCTCGGAGTTTCTGCACCTGAAAGAATGTAATTAGGAGGTTGCCATGCTATATGTAACAGCATTAACTATTCATATTCTAGCCGTTATTATCTGGATCGGCGGGGTGTCATTCGTTACGTTAGTCACATTTCCTATGATAATGCGTATGGACAAATCGCTGGAGATGGTGATGATGTTCCAGGGGACCGAGCATAGATTCGGGAAGATCGCGAAAACCATGGTAGTTCTTGCCGGACTGTCGGGCCTCTATCTTTTAAATGCAAAAGGCTTCAGCACAGCTGTCTGGATAATGATCGTTTTGTGGGCAGTTTATGCCTCACTGCTTTTCGGCCTTGAAAAACTCATGTTCAAAAAACTCTTCAGCAAACCGGAAGACCAGTCGGACATGAAAAAGGTATTTAACTTTCTTCAGGTTTTTCACTGGGTTGTGCTGGGCCTGAGTTTTTTTGCTGTAGCTGCTGGAGTTTTTGAGGCACACTATTAGCGGTCCAATATCTGTAAGGGCGATTCATGAATCGCCCCTACTATTAATACAATGCACTTTAAACTAATCAATACTGACGGCAACGCACGTCTTGGACAGATAACAACCCAAAGGGGCGTAATCAACACTCCGGCATTCATGCCCGTCGGCACCAACGCTACAGTTAAATCAATGGACCCCGATGAGGTGAAAGGGCTTAATGCAGAGATCATTCTGTCCAATACATACCACCTCTACTTAAGGCCTGGACATAACATCATAAAAGAAGTTGGCGGCCTCCATAAATTCATGAACTGGAAGGGGCCCATCCTGACCGACAGCGGAGGCTTTCAGGTATTCAGCCTTTCACAGTTGAGAAAAATCAAAAATAACGGTGTTGAGTTCCGATCACACATAGACGGCTCCCTTCACTTTCTTAC
>PIVU01000357.1 GCA_003354025.1 Nitrospirota bacterium | reverse complement strand
GTCAGATGATGAATGCTCATTATCTCAGCCCTGTACGTATGCTCAAAGCTGTCCATATCGTCCCTGCGTTTATGCTGAGTATGTTTATGCGCTGTTATATCTACAAAATTCAGTGCAGGCTTCATTTTTTCCTCCCGTTACCTCTGACACTTGCAATAACTTCCGGAACAGTGATGCCCGCCAGGCAGGTCTCTCCGCAGCGCCCGCATCCTACGCAAAGCGACTCTTCAAAGGCCTCTACGAAACCTCTGTGCTTGTGATAATAGCGGTACTTCAGACGGTCATTTCTATGAGGTCTGAAATTATGTCCCCCAGCAACTTCGGCAAAATCTATTAATGTGCACGAATGAAGTTTCTTTGTCTTTTTCGCGCCCTTCAGATCAATATCCACCGTCTCTTCTACACCGTAACAGTAACAGGTCGGGCATACATGAGAACAAGAACCGCAGCCCAGGCATTTGCCTCCCCACTGCTCCCACACCCCGGACTGAAATTCAAGGTCAAGGATCTTTGTCAGGTCGTTAGTATCAACATTGGCAGTAAACTTTTTACTCTTCTTCTCATGAGACTTCATATACTTTACATGGTCTTTATCATTTGGCTCCTCTATTTTTAGATACCGTAAAAAATTAAAGGCCGTGTCAGTAAGTATTTCAATAAAGTATTTATCTCCAATATCAGTAATAAACAAATCAAATCCAGTAAGTGCCGTATCAGAACCCATGGACCTGCAAAAACAGTGCGGCTGCGGAATGCAGTCGATTCCAACAATGAACATGTTCTTTCTCTTGGCAACATAATAAGGCATGGGGTAAACACTGTGCATCAACACTTTGTCCAGCTTATTTAATGCATTAATGTCGCATGGATGAAGGCCGAAAAAGACTACCGGCTGCTCTACATTATAATCAACTGTTTTCTCCCAGTTGCCATCCTCTATTTTAAAAGTGGCCAGATTTTCTTCAAAGGGCAGAAAAAACCGCTTGGCAGGAAGCCTTGTAGTTGTATAGTCAAGCCTGAGGTCACTGAACTCATGAACATCTTCAAATGCATAAAGAGGCTTTCCGTTCTTATTCTCGCCTATCTGAACAGGCCCGACTACCCTGTTATGGGCTGCCAGGTTCTCAAACAGTTTTTTCAGTTCATTTTTTGCTGTTACTTTAAATATCATAATGTCATTTTAATTCAAAAATAGTTGAGTGTCTATTATCGGCGACATCCGTTTATTCTTTAATCATCAAACAAATATGCAATAAATATGCCTGACTGGACTTCCTGTTTGAAAACCAGGTGGGCCCTTTATATATAGGGTTCTGTAGTAATAACTGAAAAAGCAAAGTAAAAGTTGAGGGTGTTCATTAAATGTCATTCGTCATAATTGTGACATTGAAATAGGAGAATGTATAAGAGTACAACAGACGCTAATTGCCGAAAATGTAGTCCCCAATTGTAACTACACCACCACTAATAGTCATTAAACCGTTAAACGTTGTTGTTCCGCTAATGGCTGCATAGTTGCAGTCATAACCACCGGACAGAGTTATCGAGACTGCACGACCGGAGTTAAGATTGTCAGAAAATACAACCGCCCGGCTCTGTATGACCGCACCGTCAGGTGCAGCATCATAGGCTGCCTGCAATGAGGAGTAGTACACAGGAGTTCCGCCTGCAATCCTTACAGGCAAAGGACATGCCTGGAAATTAGCGGTTACGGTATCGTCTGCGTCCATTGTCTCTGTGCAGACATTGTTCGACGGAGAATCACAGTTTGTCCAGGAGTCAAATAAATATCCAGTATTCTCCGTGCCTGTTAAAATTACAATTGTTTCGATATCATACAGGCACCCCGATGAACAGTCAGGGCTCACGATCCCCCCTCCAGATGGCGATATACCTGTTGTAAGTAGATATTGAATTAAATCAAACTCAGCATTACATGTCTTCGCAGTATTGACTGTAACAATGCCGTCAGAACAATCCACGTCACCGCTCCACCCTGTAAATGTCGAGTCAGAGGCAGGGACCGCTGTCAGAGTAACTACAGTATCCAATACATAATCCTCTGTGCAGTCAGTTCCGCAATCAATCCCCGCAGGGGCTGAAGTTACTGCACCGCTTCCTGTCCCTGATTTAGTTATATCCAGTGTGTATGTGTTCAAATCAAATTCAGCAATACAGGTCAAGCCAGTATCCATAATCACTACTCCATCTGCACAGTCAGCATCGCCGCTCCAGCCTGCAAAGGTTGAATCTGCTGAAGGAGCTGCTGCCAGCACGACCACAGTGTTAAAATTATAATCCTCAGAACAATCAGACCCGCAGTTAATGCCTGCAGGCGTTGAAGTCACTGTACCATTTCCGGA
>PIVU01000623.1 GCA_003354025.1 Nitrospirota bacterium | reverse complement strand
GGCGATGCGTGAAGTATTCCGATCGACCAGGCATGAAAGATAAAGCTCACGGGCAATCGGGATTCCGGCCTCAATATAAAGGCGTCCGACTTGCTTGCCGTCCGGGCCGGTCTGGTGCGTGACCAAATTCATCGCAAGCATGCGCTCGGCCTGATCGCGCACCTCGTCGATGGACCGGACCACCTTGACCCCGCCGCCCTTGCCGCGCCCGCCAGCATGGATCTGGGCCTTTACTACCCAGACCGGTCCACCTAGCTTTTCAGCGCCTTTTACCGCCTCATCCACGCTGAATGCCACAAATCCGCGTCCTGTGGGAACATCAAAGCCCCGCAGCAATTTCTTGGCCTGATATTCGTGAATATTCATTCCGGCTCCCCAATGTCTGAAGCTGTCAAATTAACCTGGCGCGGAGATCTAATACCAAAGACCATTGATAATGACCCATTTGACCGGAATTTACCTGGACTTTGGCAAGGCGCGATCGGTGCCCTGGTACCAGTACCATAAGCTGATCGCAACGATGTCCAAAGTCCAGGTAAATCCGGCCTTCGGTGACAGAAAATCGCCCTCTGG
>PIVU01000622.1 GCA_003354025.1 Nitrospirota bacterium | reverse complement strand
ATTAAGAAACCCTGGCGAATTATCACAACTTCGAACAGGTTAATTCAAAATCTTCATGATCGTAAGTGCTCTGGTGACCATACCCATCAACGATGCGAAGGTTCACATGCAAAGAAGTCAGCTTTTTATACAAATGAAATGGCTGATTTGATAATTGATGGGCTTTGTGCACCAGAACCTCCGGTTAAAAGAGAAAAACAAAAACAAAAAGAGCCACTGCGGCACCCAAAAGACCCTGCAGAGCAATCAACAGTATTGCCTGTACGGCAACCGGAGGACTTCGATCATTTTGAATCAGTACCTTGTATCTCTGCCGAGCGGGTTTTACCACCTGCATGGGCGGGTCGGGTTGACGTGAAGACGTTAACCGCGACGCCTTCGGTAGTTGATACGCTCTCTCGACAGCTTGATAAAGTGATTAATAAGGCTAAAGCCAAACTTGAAAAACTTCAAGCCTCTGTTGAAACATCTCAGCAGTCTATTGAGAAATCTAAACAGTTGCTTAAGGAACGTAACAATCACTTCATTCAAGATTCAGAAGTCGAGAGACAGTTAGTTCTCAAACAGCTTCGCG
>PIVU01000356.1 GCA_003354025.1 Nitrospirota bacterium | reverse complement strand
TTCATGAATAGACTCATCGAAGATGTTACAGTGCTCGGTTGATGACAAAGACGAATTCAAACAGGACATGTATGCATCATTCGTAAGTATCATTGCTTCTCGAACGTCGCACGAGTGTGTGGGCTTCTCCGACAAAGAAGACCCAGCTCTAGCGACACGAAGGTCACTAGGTATCGATGCATTACGAACGGATTCATGAATAGACTCATCGAATGTGTCAGGACAGTACAAATCATGTGACAATTTCAAGTTAAAATACGCATTGGAAGTATTTTTCGATATGCCAAGTAATGCAGGTAATCGTTTAGGTCCTGAGGTATTCTCTGTAACAGAGATACCTCCACCACAAACACGAGTGAGAGTGGGTACCATAACGTTATCACGACATTTACTGGACATATGATCATACTTATTCGATTTCATTCCATGCAAAGAAAATTCATTCATGACAGGAAGAATATCGGATTCGTAATGGGGTACTTGATAGTGGCATTTCTTGATTTTGTTGGTAGAGCGGGTTGACAAAGATGGTGTGTGATGACCTTGAATAGTTTTCTTGAAGGGACCTAAATTGGTATTTTGACTGGACGAATAGGACACGGACTTGTATTGGCGAGGATATGGTGCTGGTACGTAAGGGCGTTCAACTCGGTATTTTTTACGTATGGGAGATGGCGAAAACGGCGGTGGTGGCGGAGTTGACATGATAGATGTATATCTTTATGGATGAATTGTGAAAATGGAATTGAATTTGAATATCGTGTAAGATAAAGCCAGTATTGGTATGATTGTGTAAGATTTAATAGCAGAACAGAATGAGAAAAGAGATGGAGTACATACCGTTGGTTTTTTCGTCGAAAAGCGGAAGAAAATCGAGTGTGAATTCAATTGGAAACGTTTGGTATAGGCAAGTATGCTCAGTTGTGGTCACTTGTGTTGATGATTGCTGCTTGATGCGTTTTTTTGTGAGTTTTGTGATGGTGGACTTGACACCTTGACCAACGAAGTGAGTGGAAGAGCTGCGCCGCCAAATCAAAGATTTACATAAGCCGGACGTACATATACGAAGAGTTGAAGTAGATACATAGGCCCATAGTTTTCATTTGGGAGAGTTGAAGAAGAAGTTAGTGCCGTAATGAGAATAGTTGAAGTAGATACATAGGCCCGTAGTTTTCTTTGGGAGAGTTGAAAAATAAAATAATGCCATAAGACTCGATATTAATCAGGAAGGTGCACCTTGTTCAGTGATTTCATTACTATTTAGCTATAGAAAATTCAAAGTAGGCACTAATGGAATTCCAGCGAACACTCTTGTACGAAAGAAAAGTCTTAATAAGACCGAGTATGGTGCGTTGGGAAATAAAAAATTAATGTGTGACAGATTTCAATCAACGAAAAACGAAAAGATAAATCATACATACATGCCATAAAAACACATCGTCCGAAAAGCAAATCAAAATGGCAAAAAATAGACAAACCGCAAGAAAACCTGTCGTGGAGACTTTCGTGGATGTACAGGTCGATGTGAAGAAAGCAGCGAGGAAGGCCGGATGCACATTAAGGTCGAAAGAGACGCGTAGGTTGAGGATGGGGAAGATCAAGGGGAAAGTTTTTAAGATGATGGGAGATAAAGATAAAGGTGAGTGCGCAGATTTTAATTTTATTTATTGCATTTGATTGATTAAATTGACTAATCGAATTTGATTCTTTATAATGATACAGGTGGAATGTTTGACCCGAAAATTTTAAAAAGCGAGAACTTCGGACCGGTGCATGCACCACTCCAAATCCAAGTGACGCTATCTGAGAAGCAGGATTACACGAAGGGAATGAGGTGCTTGGTGGAGGATGTGACGGACGACGAGGGAGATGGACGCGAGCATGAGCAGGCGTTTGATAAGGGTGAACGTGTGAGGTGTAAAGAGGGAAGGACATGGTGGGTATTTTACACGAAGAGGGGAAGGGTTCGTGTGATTTCCGATGATGAGGAGGGGGAACAGAAGTGGATTTACAAAAAACACCTGACCGAGGTCGATAATTAGTGCATCAATGAGAGCGATAAGTAGAGGATGGATAATGCGGAAGGATAGAATACTTAAAAATGGATAATAATTAATTAAATACGCATAGTATGGGAAATTTGAATAGTATCGTCGTATCATTTTAGATTGTATGCAATCAATACACCGAAAATAACTAATAAAAATGATAATTAATGGCATGGATGGAAATGAATGGATATGAATTGAAAACTACGAAGAAAATGAAAGGGAAATAAAGAAAGGGTAGAGGTATGAAAGTCGTGAAATGGGGTAAAGTGGTAAATGTGGAATATAATAATGTGGAGTAGAAGTAACGGGCTAATAAATTA
>PIVU01000355.1 GCA_003354025.1 Nitrospirota bacterium | reverse complement strand
AAAAAAGCCGGCACCCTCAAAGAGGATACCGGCCTGTAAAAAGCGTCTAAAGGATCAATGTCCTTTTTTGTACTTCAAAGGAAAATGCTTGTGTGTGTTTTCAAGCCTTTCTTTAAAATCCCATTTGTGCTTGGCATCAACCTTCTCAGTGAATGGGCTATCGCCGCCGTGGCAAGCCATGCAGCCTGCTTCATCTTCAGATGGGATGATAAGTCCAATCGCTTTGAGCTCTTCAGAAGTATAACCGTCCTTCTTCCAGGCCTTCTTATTCTTCTTCATGACCTTATTGTACTCACTGCCCGGTCCATGACAGCCTTCACACTGAACACCTGCAAGCTTCGGGGTCTCTTCAATACTTGTGAAACCGCCCGGCAAGCCATAACCTGTTGTGTGGCATTTTAAGCAGTCTGCATCATGAGTATAGTCTTTGTTGGCATCGAGTCCTGCTTTTGTCTTCTCTGCTGCCTTCACGCCAGCCTTTAAGTTATCAAAACTGCCAGCCATTGTGGTCTTTTTCCATGACTTATACTGTTTCATGTGGCATGCTTTACATTTTTTTGCACCAATGTACTTCACTTCAGCATTCGCATTTGTTGCAGCAAAAGCAGCGACAACAAACAGAATTGCTACGAATCCTACGATGATCTTTTTCAAGATTTCTCCTCCTTTTATTTTTTGGTTTGTTTAAACGCAGTGTTTATCTATATTATTTGGTCACTTCTACACTTCAATTAATTTTCTACTGTTTGAAGGATAAATGAAGGTATGCAACCTTACTCAGTGTTCATTAAGCGTAGATAGTATAGCAAGAAATCTGGACCAATTGTTGAAAGATATTTTAATTCCATTATAAGATGTTATTAATGGAATAATGGCGGAGGAGGTAGGATTCGAACCCACGGAACTTTCGCTCAACGGTTTTCAAGACCGCCGCCTTCAACCACTCGGCCACTCCTCCGTAATGCCAATTTATGAATTACAAATTACGAATTAATAATCAACAACTTATTACTTTTACTGCGCAATTCGTAATTACTAATTCTTAATTATTCTGTCTGTGCCCATATAATGCTGCATGGCCTCGGGTATTATAACAGAACCGTCCTCCTGTTGGTAGTTCTCCAGGATTGCAGCTGCAGTACGGCCGATTGCCAGAGCCGATCCGTTTAATGTATGGACAAATTCAGTCCCCTTTTTACCCTCCCGTTTAAAACGGATATTCGCCCTTCTTGCCTGAAAATCAATGAAGTTCGAGCATGATGAAATTTCACGGAATTTCTGCTGGGCCGGGAACCAGACCTCAAGGTCATATGTTTTTGCCGCGGAAAATCCAAGGTCGCCGGTGCAGAGACAGACTACACGATAATGAAGTCCAAGCCTTTTAAGGACTTCTTCCGCATTTAGAGTTAGCTTTTCCAGTTCGTCGAAGGAATCTTCAGGCTTCACGAATTTAACAAGCTCAACTTTATTAAACTGGTGCTGCCTTATAAGACCCCTTGTATCTTTACCGTGTGCGCCGGCCTCCCTCCTGAAACAGGGGGTGTATGCCGTGTAATAAACCGGCAGGTCTTCTTCTTTCAGGATTTCATCTCTGTGAATGTTCGTCACAGGGACTTCAGCAGTCGGTATAAGATATAAGCCTTTTGAAGTCTCCTTAAAAAGGTCTTCCTCGAACTTCGGTAGCTGACCCGTTCCTGTCATAGACTCTTTGTTAACCAGAACCGGGGGCAGTATTTCTGTATAACCATGCTCATTTGTATGCAGGTTAAGCATAAAATTCATAAGAGCACGCTCAAGCTTTGCGCCTGCACCCTTATTAATTACAAAACGGGAGCCTGATATTTTTCCGGCCCTTTCAAAATCCAGTATATCCAGGCCTTCACCAATGTCCCAGTGATTGAGCGGCTCAAAGGAGAATTCGGGCTTTGTTCCATGCACTCGCAGCTCCTGGTTCTGCTCTTCATCGGCACCAACAGGAACCGCATCATCGGGGATGTTGGGGATAAGGAGAATTTCCTGCATTGCCTGCGCTTCCAGTTCCCTGAGCTTGTCCTGTTTATCAGTAATCTGGTCGGATATGGCCTTAGCCTCTTCCATAATTGCGGAAGCATCTTTGCCCTCCTTCTTGAGCTTGCCGATCTCCTGAGACACTGCGTTTCGCCTCTGCCTAATATTTTCAACGTCACGGAGAACGTCCCTTCTCTCATTTTCGATCTCAAGAATTTTATCGATGACCTCAAACTTCTCGTTCCTCTTCTTCAGGGCATCGATCACTTTGTCCTTATTTTCCCTTGTCAATTTAATATCAAGCATTTCGCAACCTTTCGTTTTTTACTTTATATAAGGTAAGACAAAAGAGATTACAAATCAA
>PIVU01000621.1 GCA_003354025.1 Nitrospirota bacterium | reverse complement strand
CCTACTAAATAAGCGTATGTATAAAGGATTTCCTTCCTAAATAAGCTTACTTTGAAATGAAATTCTTACTAAATAAGCTTGCGTTTAAAGGAAATCCTCACAATGTACGTTATTTTTTGAAGGAATTCTTGAAGCTATTTTTCAAAGGAGCTCCTTACTAAATAAGCTTTTTGCTTATAGGAATTCCTCACTAAATGAGCCGAGTTTTAAAGGAATTCCTTACTGGATAAACTGAGTTTCGAGGGAAATCCTTACTAAACAGTCCTATTCATAAAGGATTTCCCAAATGCTTACTAAATGATCTGATTTGTGAAAGATTTCCTTACTGAACAAGCTGAGTTTCGAGGGAATTCCTTACTAAATAAGCTGAGTTGTAAAGGACTTCCTTACTAAATAAGCGTATTTATAAAGGATTTCCTTATTAAACAAGCTTATTTAGTAAGGATTTCCTTTTAACCATAAGCTTTTCTTTAAAGGAAATGCTTATTAAAATACGCTATGTACAAAGGAGTTCCTTACTAAATAAGCTTATGTTTGAATGCAATCCTTACTAACTATCCTTATGTTTAAAGGAA
>PIVU01000129.1 GCA_003354025.1 Nitrospirota bacterium | reverse complement strand
AAACAATGGCACACATCATTTTTCCAGCACCAATGAGGAGCACTGGAAAGCAGTAGTCCAATATCAGAGAGACGGAAAAGAAAAGAAAAAATAATGATAAAAAGAAAACCGACTAAACAGTTGACCCTTGGCAGCATTAAGATCGGAAGAGGGGCCCCCATTGTTGTTCAGTCCATGACAAAGACTGACACCCGCGATGTTGCATCAACTGTTGCACAGATTAGAGAATTGCAGAAAGCAGGATGCGAGGCGATAAGGGTTGCTGTTCTGAATTCAGAAGCTGCTGATGCAGTAAAGGGGATAAAAAGGAAGATCAAAATTCCGCTGATAGCTGACATTCATTTTGATCACAGGCTTGCAATGACTGTAATGGAAAATGGTGTTGACGGGCTCCGTATTAACCCGGGCAATATTGGAAGCACTCAAAAGATTAAAGAAGTAGTAAGTTCAGCGAAAGATAAGGGCATACCTATCAGAATCGGGGTCAATGCAGGATCGCTGGAAAAGGACCTGTTACGGAAATATAAACATCCCAATGCCAGGGCTCTTGTAGAAAGTGCATCCCGGCACATAAAAATACTTGAAGACCTTAAGTTCAAAGCAATAAAGGTATCATTGAAGGCATCGGATGTTATGAGGACCGTTGATGCATACAGACTGTTTGCAGAGAAGTTTCGTTATCCGGTGCACATAGGCATCTCAGAGGCCGGGCCGGCCTTTCCCGGGACAGTTAAAAGTGCTGTTGGCCTTGGAATTCTTATGTCTGAAGGAATAGGTGATACAGTAAGAGTGTCATTGACCGCAGACCCTGTTGAGGAAGTAAAGGTAGCGTTTGAAATCCTGAAATCTCTGGGCATAAGACAGATTGGTCCTGAGCTAATATCTTGCCCTACCTGCGGACGCTGCCAGGTGGACATCAGGAATATAGTTAAAAAAGTTGAGGCAAAACTGGCAGGTATGAAAAAGCCGATAAAAGTTGCTGTTATGGGATGTGTGGTAAACGGGCCCGGTGAAGCACGTGAAGCTGATATCGGTATTGCCGGCGGTAAAGGAACGGGGCTGCTCTTTAAAAATGGGAAGGTAGTGAAAACGTTGAAAGAGAGGGAGTTGTTCAGTACCCTTATGCGGGAAATTAAAAAATTATAGTGTCATGGCCCAGCATTGAATCAACGAAAAAAGAGGAGGAGTGACAAGGCTTATTTCTCGTCAGCGTATCCTTTAAGAAAATTGTATATAAGCGCTACAACAAAAGAACTTACACAAACTATTGACAATACTTCCATCGATTGTAAACCCCCTGATGCAAGAGATAATAAGAAATCACTGCAAAAGCTATAAGCTGATAATGTAATGATTGTAAAAAACTATGAGTAGTAATCATAGCACATCTGTAAACTATTAAATCAAGTGGCTTATAGGGGGCATAAGATTTATAAATATGCATATTCGTGCAATTAATCAAAGTCTTTATTGTCTGTGAATTGTTAGTTCACTCTCAAAGGATATGTTCACAAACTTGAAATGATATCCATGTTCTCGTATCCTTAATATAAAGCAGCTTTGAAACAGAAATGAAATTGTATGATCTGGGAAGCTGAAATATTGCCCCGGACTATACTGAATCAGTTAGAGACAGCCGCCGGGCGATAATAAATAAACCAATAACCATACACACTTAAGAGGAATCTTGTCATCATGCAGGTCATAACAACTGGAAAAGAAATGCAGGCCTTCAGCAGAAAAATCAGGACTGAGGGTAAGTCCATTGGGTTTGTGCCCACTATGGGAGCTTTGCATGAAGGGCATTTGAGTATTGTCAGCCGTTCTGTGGAAGAAAATGATATTACGCTGGTAAGTATATTTATTAATCCTACCCAGTTCGGACCTAATGAGGACTTTAACAAGTATCCGAAAGACCATAAGGGGGATATGGAGAAGCTTTTATCTCTTAATGTTGATGCTGTCTTTTTACCTGATGTAGCTGAAATGTATCCTCAGGGATATTCTACTTTTGTATATGTGGGAGGCATCGGAGGAATACTCTGCGGGGCTTCAAGGCCTGATCATTTCAACGGTGTTGCGACAGTTGTAACCAAACTATTTAACACGGTAATGCCGGACAGGGCATATTTCGGGCAGAAAGATTACCAGCAGACAGTTGTAATCAGTAAAATGGTGAGGGAACTCTGTTTTGATATTGATATTGTTGTCTGCCCAGTTGTACGGGAAGCTGACGGTCTTGCTATGAGTTCAAGAAATGCATACTTGAATGAAGAAGAGAGAAAGGCTGCCTCAATACTCAGTAAGGCATTAGAATATGGGAAGGAGCTGATAATGTCCGGGCGTGAGCAGCAAACTTCTTTAATAAAGAGTAAAATTACGGCTCTTATTCAGTCTGAACCTCTTGCGTCGATAGATTATGTAGAGATTGTGGGGCCTCAGTATCTTGAGGTAGTTAAAGAAGTAAAAACCCCTGCAGTCATAGTTCTTGCCGTTAAGATTGGCAATACAAGGCTGATTGATAATATAATAGTAGAAAGCAATTGACTTTCAGCATTAACCAGGGCTCTCCAAGTAAGCAGATTATATTCAGCAATAATGATGTTACATTAACAGGCTTTTTTCTATATAGGTAATCATGGTAAACAAGAGTGAAGAAGCAGGTGCCAAAAAATATAACAGGGAAGAGATAGTTGCATGTGTACAGCGGGCCGTTCAATCCGCACATGAACAGATAGGCACTGAAATCAAGGTGCTCACAAAGGCGGCCGAAGATTACCTGCTTGAGTCTGAATGGTCGGGGGATGAGACTGATCTTGAAATGGCGGTAAAAAGAGCCTGTGTTATATCTGTAGGCTCCACTCTGGAAGTAGAGGATTTTGATCTTGAATACAGACATGCTCAATCCATAGGGAATTTTATTGAATCAAGGCTTAAAGGCTTTATGCGGAATATCAAGAGGTTTGAATCTTTTAATCTTTATGACATGGTAATCCCTGAAGTGGAGAAGTCTCTTATTATGATGGTATTAAAAGAGACAAGAGGAAACCAGATAAAGGCTTCGGGCCTCCTTGGGATAAACCGAAATACACTACGAAGCAAGATAAAGAAGCTGGGGATTAAAGCGAAATCGCTTTAACGTCCTGTTTTCCACGAATGCAATCAACGCCCCTTTTTAAATACCAGTCCTAACAGGAAAATCATCAGAGAAATAAGTACAATAGTCCCGCCGCTGGCAAGATCAAAAAAGTAGGACAGATAAAGACCGGAAATAACCGATATCAGAGATATCAGGACTGACAGGAAAAGAGTTTGTTTAAAGCTCCTGCTGAACTGCATGGCTGTAATCACAGGGATTACCATAAGGGCGCCTATAAGAAGTATGCCAACTATTCTCATGGACAGAGCTATAGTAATAGCTGCCAGTATCATTAGCATAAGATTGAAAGCCCTTGCGTTTATGCCGGTCACCTGGGCCAGCTCTTCATCGGAAGAAACAAAGAACAGCTCTTTGTAAAATACAGCTACCATGAAAATTACAAGAATTCCAAGAGTCCCGATTAAGTAAAGATCTCCCGGTGCAACTGTAGTAATGCTGCCGAAAAGGAAACTGAAAAGGCCTACATTAAATCCCCTGGCAAGACTAATAATCACGACTGCTACGGCCATTCCTGACCAGAGAAAAATAGCCAGGGCTGACTCTCCGAATATCCTGTTGCTCTCCCTCAGCCTTTCAACGACAATAGCAGTCAGTACGGATACAACAACAGCCGCGACAACAGGGTCAGTTCCTGTAAGAAGTCCAATGGCAACTCCGGCCAGCGATACATGGGCCAGCGTGTCAGCCAGCCGGGAAAATTGGCGGACCACTAAAAACGTGCCTATGAGCGGTGCGATGACACCAATAAGTGTGCCTGCTGCAAAGGCCCGTACCATAAAACTGAATTGGAAAATTTCAAGCATAATAATTAAGTTGTCAGTTTTCAGGGGGCAGTTATCAGTAAGGGAAACGCTCGAAGAGCGTTTTTTGCTGACAACTGACAACTGACAACTGATAACTGCCACTTTCTTTTCTTAATGATCATGAAAAATAGATGTAACTTTTTTACCGTACACCTTCTCCAGAAAATCCTCTTTTATATATTCCTGCGGTGAACCGTGACAAATAAGACGGCGGTTCAGGCACATAATATCAGTGACTTCATGGGCGATTACGCCAACATCATGAGTGACAAAGAGTATAGTTATTTTTAAATCAGTATTAAGATGTTTTAGGAATGCGTAAAAGCTGTCCTTGGAGCCTATATCAACGCCTACAACTGGTTCATCCAGGATAAGTACTTTCGGCTCTCCGGCAAGGGCCCTTGCAATAAACACTCTCTGGCGCTCACCGCCGGACAGCTCGCCAATAAGCCTAGTCCTGAACTTTAATACATCTGCAACACCCATAGCATGTTCAATTGCTTTCTGATCATCGGAGCTGTATCTTTTAAATAATCCCATCCTTGCGGCCCTTCCTGACCTGACAACCTCTTCCACAGATGCAGGAAAATAAAAATCTTCATGTGCAGCCCTTTGAGGAACATAGCCAATAAGGTGCCGTTCCTTGAATTCATCTATATTATGGCCGAATATCCTGACTTCTCCTTCAGAAGGTTTAAGCAGGCCCAGCATTATTCTCAGAAGTGTAGTTTTGCCGCCGCCGTTAGGCCCGATTATTCCAAGATACTCTCCTGTATGGACGGTGAAAGAAATGAATTCCAGAATCTTATTGCCGTTGCCGCCGTAATTAATATTGTCTAATTCTATGCAAATTTCTTTGTCCATTAGTTGCAGTCCATCGCGGTCCGTAAATTATGAAGATTGTCTTCCATTACTGATATATATGTACGGCCTTTGTTAATATCCTTTTCTGTTAGACCGCCGAGCGGGTCCAGTACAAGCGTTTCCCCGCTGACCTCTCTTGCTAGAGTTTCAGCCAGTTTGGGGCTTGCAAGCTGCTCATAGAAGAAATGTTTTATATTCTTTCTAAGGGCTAATTTTGCCAGCTCAACCATTTTTCTGGCAGAAGGTTCTTCTTCGGGAGAAAGGCCTGTTATAGAGTTTGTCTGAAGATCATAGCGGCTGCTCATATAACCGAATGCGCCATGAGAGACAATAATGTCACGAGTCCTGCATGTCTTCAGGCCAGCCGTATATTTTTTATTCAATTTATTAATGCTCATTATATAGTCCGAACTATTCTGCCGATATGTCTTTTCATTGCCGGGATCAACTTTGATAAGTGCATCCCTTATTATTTCAACTTCTTTGACTGCCAGGAGCGGATCCAGCCATATGTGAGGATCGAAAGACCTATTTCCCATATCATTTAAGTGTTTGTTCTTTTCCCGTTCACTTAGCGTAATTGATGAAAAGAGCTTAATAATGTTTATTACAACAGTGTCTTTTTTCAGGTCAGCCTCAAGTCGTTCAGCCCAGGGATCAATGCCGGCCCCGTTAAATATAAAGAGTCCAGAGTTGTATATTTTTCTCAAGTCACCGGGAGTGGGTTCGAATTCATGCGGTTCAGATCCAGGGGGCATAATATTCGTTACTATTACATTTTCCCCTCCGACCTGCTCTGCAAAATGAGCGAGCGGATAGAAACTGGCAGTGATTTTTATTTTGGAAGATGCGATGCATATATAGGGTATGCAAAATATAAGCAGGAAAAGAATGAATCCAGCGGTAATTGTTTTAGAAAATGGTATGGCGAATTTTACTGACATTTTGCGCAAAGACCCTGAAACTCCAGAGAGTGTTTAATGGTTTTGAAATTGTTCTCTTTCATGATTTTCTTTTCTTCCTTCTCAAGGCATCCTGTAAGTTCAATACACTCAATGGAGTCACAGCTTATGCATACGAGGTGATGGTGGTGATTGTCGGGCCATTTTTCATATCGTTTTTTCCCATCGCCAAAGGGCAGCTCCCTAATTACTTTCTGACTTTTAAGAAAATCAATTTCACGGTAAACAGTAGTCTTATTAACAATTACATCTATTTTTTTGAGGCGTGAATTCAGCTCGACAGCGGATAACGGAGCTTTACTATTTAGAAATATCCGAACAATGGCTTTTCTGGATGCAGTGAGCCGATATCCCTTTGATTGAAACCCGGCTAGAATGGAGTTGGTTAGGCCCATACTAGAATACTAATGCAACCATGTTGCAATTGCAAGTAAGTTGCATTAATAGGAGGGTTATTATTTATATAAAATAATTTTTAACTATCAGTGCCGGGAGTCCGAGATTTAAACGGTTCTATTGCTGAAACATTCCTTAATAAGGAGATTAAGGTCCATGTATGTAAACGGTTTTTCTATGAAACCGCAGGGGGTTGTCTTTTGTGCTTCTTTTAACCTGTCTTTGTCAGCATATGCGGTAGTGTATATATGTGGGATGTTAAATTTATCTTTAATTATCTGCGCAGCATGAATACCATTCATTTTGCCTTTAAGCATTATGTCTACCAATATCAGGTCCGGACGTTCTGTTCCTGATTTATTAACTGCCTCTTCTCCAGTGGCAACAACTGCCACGACTTCATGGCCCATATCTTCAAGATCCATACGGGTAGCTTCAGCTATTATGCTTTCGTCTTCAACTATTATTATCCGTAATGGTTTCATTTATCCTATTGCTTTATGGCTAGGAATTTAGCTGTTAACATTTTCTACATGGTCAAATTGAAAATTGATTCTGAACTCTGTTCCAGCGGTCCTGCTTATCTCAATTTTTCCTGAAAGTTGTCTGGTGACAGTGCTGTGAACAAGGGACAGACCCATTGACCTGACCTTGCTAATCTCTATGCTCTCGGGGATACCGCTGCCATTGTCCCTGACGACAAGTTCACAAGCTGCTCCATCTTCTGATAAATGAAAAGAGATTGTGACCGTGCCCTGTCCAGTCTTGTTGAATGCATGCTTAAGCGAGTTTGATATGAGTTCGTTTATTATAAAGCCGCATGGAATAGCAGTGTCTACCGGCAAAGATACATCATCCACTTCGGTTAGCAGAGAGATCTCCTGCTGCGTAGCGTAAGACTGGATCAGGTCTCCTGCAAGGGTCTTTATGAAATCTGCAGACCGTATATTTGCAAGGTCCCCGGACCTGTACAATCGTTCATGCACCAGGGCCATTGACCTGATCCTGTTCTGGCTATCCTTGAATATGTTACGTAAACTTTCATCTTGAATATGTCTCGCCTGAATCTTGAGCAGGCTCATTATCACCTGGAAGTTGTTTTTTACCCTGTGGTGGATTTCTCTAAGCAGTACAACTTTTTCTGCGAGACTGGCTTTTACCTGGTCTTCCGCTTTTTTTCTGTCAGTAATGTCATGAATGATCGAATAGAGAAGTTCCCGACCGTGCATTTTTACGGGGCCGCTGAAAACTTCCACGTCCTTCACGCTCCCGCCTGCAAGGCGATGGCGGAATAAAAAATGCCAGCGCTGCTCCTTCCTTGCACGTTCCATTTCCTCATGTACTTCGGTTTTAGATAGAGTATTAATTTCGGATACCTTCATTTCGGTGATTTCCTTATGGCTGTATCCATAGAAAGACAGGGCAGCAGGATTAGCATCAATTATTCGAGCTGACTCCGGATCTATCAATAACATAACGGAGTGATTATTCTGGAAAATGTTTTTGTAGCGGGTTTCACTCTCCAGCAGTTTTTCTTCAGCGTGTTTACGGTCTTCGATTTCGGCTTCCAGTTCTTTTGTACGGGCTGTTAGCTCATCTTCTGTATGCTTGCGTCCTGTGATGTCTCGAGCTATTCCGAGGACACCTGTAACCTTGCCTTCTGAATCATACATGGGTGTTTTAATAGTCTCAAGCAGGACCTTATGACCGTTGTCAGCAAAGGTTACCCACTCTTCGTTTATACGGGATTCGCCGGCACCCATTGCCTCTATGTCTTTTTGCCGGAAAAAGTCGGCCAAATCCTTATCAACGAAGTCATGGTCTGTCTTTCCGATTATTTGTTCAGGTTTAGCGCCAAATAAACGTTCAAAAATGGAGTTACAGGTCAGATAAACACCCTCGGGGTCTTTCAGCCATATGAGGTCTGGAATTGAGCTGATGAGTGTTGAGAGTCTGGTTTCGCTTGCATGCAAGGCGGCATTGGTCCGGGCATGCTCCTGAATGAGAGCAGAGAGTATCATCAGGGGCAATGAAATCACCATGAGAAACAACTGGAGGGAGAATACGTTATCAGCAGGATCCATAGTTGTAAAGGGCCCCCGGCCTTGTGCTGCATTCCATACAGAGAAGACTGTAATAAACAACACAGCAGAGCTGGCACCCCATGGACCAAAGCGTACAGCTGCCCACAATAACAGTGGAAGGGGTGTATAAACCAGTGCCGGCAGGTTCCCCTGTGAACCGGCCTTGCTTCCAAATACAATCAGACTCACCACTATTAGCCCGATAATCAGTAAACTGGCCTCGGCATATCTCTTCCATGATACAATCCAATCACGATTCTTTATATATAATATGCCAATCAGCAGAACAGGTGTAAGGGTAAGATGAGCAAGAGCATCACTGAGGAACCAGACACGCCATGCAAGCCAATAAGATACCTCCGGTTCAATTAGTGTGGCAATTGCCGCGATTGATGCTGAGAAAGTACTGGCCAATATTACGAAGACTAAAAAGACTGCTACTTCACGCAGTCTTGTAAATCCGGGCTGTTCACGAAGGAAGTATCTTAATGCAGTCGCTGCAAATAACACTTCTGTAAAATTTGCAATAAAGAATATTATAGTCCTTTGAAATGAAAACCCTGCATTGTCAGCAGCTATCAAATAGGCTGACAGCATAGCAATGAAGTAAATCCACCACCTTCTAGGATGCACAAAGACTAGAGCGGCAAGAACTATAGTATTGGGCGGCCAGAATACGGCAATGTAGTCAGGGGGAAAGCTCAGTAGTGCATGGCCTATCCTTGCACTATAGTAAAAGGCAAGTCCGCTTGCAATGGCAAATAGAAGGTTTTGAGTCAGTGAACCTTGCCATTCACACTCATAAGTAAATCCTCCATACGAATTGTCGATACTTGCGGATTTCTTCATTATACACAGTACTGGCTATGTGGATCTTAACCAGGATAATCAGTGTTATTTTTTGGCAAACTTAATTTTTTGCTGCTTGCAACTAAGTACTAAGTTTGGAGATTTTTGAGACACTTATATTATATACGGTAAAGTACCTAGGGAATCAAGCTAGTATTGTATGTAAGATGCATAAGTCCTATATTCCAAATAAAGAAATATACATACTTCCACTCTGCTTGGAAGTATATACTAATTTCCATTATGTTGATGTCATAGTTTAAGTAATGGCATACCTATTGCCGGGTCAATCTCTCTGATAGCATTGATGCCTTCAATTTCCATTATGATTGCCTCAAGAACCAGGAATGTCTCGGCATTCTCTCTCAGACATCCGACCTTAATCATATCTTTTTTACCGAAAGCCCCATGAAAGTGGATCTTTGGTTTGTCTTCATGCCAGAAAATTGTGCCGACTCCAAGAACTTCGTGACTTTCTCCAAGCGTTTTCCATACAGGTATAGGCGGGAGTTCATCCGTCTCAGGGCCGACAACTATCTTGCCTTCCCGCATACCGCCGACAAGCCAGAAGACCGCGCTTCGAATGTTCTCTTTTTCAGCAATGCCATTAATGTTGTCAATTACATCATCGTGATCATCAAACTTTGCTACAACGAT
>PIVU01000354.1 GCA_003354025.1 Nitrospirota bacterium | reverse complement strand
GAGGTATCTACCGTAGCTTCATGGCAGTAGTGGCAGGGATACTGCCTTACCCATGAGCTGCTGACAAGTTTGTCATGTCCGTTTGAACTCATCTCCAGAGTGTCAAGGCCTGTTCGCCCTTTATGGCATGAATCACACTCCATAGTAGTAGAATCGTCAAATGCTACAGCAACGTTAGGAGCGCCTCCACGTGCGTCACTATGGCAATAATTGGATGTGCATGCCTTTGTCCCGCTGCTGAATGAACCGCCTTCAGAAAAAATAACATCAATATTGTCATTTACATGATAGGGCTGATTTTTGATTGCCGTACTTCCGTCGGCTGTCTGCGTATGACACCTTTCGCAGTCAAAACCATGCCGTGCGGCATCTGTATGTTTTGGATGTTTGCCGCTGAGGTTGGAAGTTAATCCCCCTGAATCGTGGCACGAAGAGCACGTAACAGTTCCATCCCATGAAGGGGAAGTGGCATTACCGCCGCCCCACTCCGTGCCGTTGGGCAATTTCCCGTGACAGTAAATATTGTCGCAGGTCATACTTCCTGAATTCATCACCGTAGTATTGACCTCGCTGCTGTCATAATTAATTCCTGCTTGTCCGTCGTATATGCCGCCAAGATATTTACCGCCAAAGAGGTTAAACCCCATAGAAATGCTCAAAGGATCTCCGTTATTATGCTCCGGGCCCGACCCTGCACTGTTCCAGTGGCAGAGCGAGCATAAATACTGTTTTGTATTTACATGTTTGTCATGAGCACCGGCTTTTAATGAACCCGTCACATCAGGATCATTCACCAGTCCGTCAGGTCCGCCTGTAGCCGTATTTACAACTGGTGGATAGCCGTGACAGGTATCACAGCCTATGCCCTTGAACCCCTCTGAATGGGGATGGCATATCATGCAGTTTACCGCTGCATTATGAGTGTGGTCTCCGGCAACATTATTTTTGTGAAATATAGTCTGCGTATGGCATGCCTCGCAAATCCCGTCATAAGTTCCATTGCCGTCGGAATAGGAGTTTGAGCCTGATTGTCTGAAGAATTTTACCTTCTTACTTCCACTGTTCGGAGTCTTAAGCGAACTGTAGACCAGTTTGCCGTAAACAATTGCAAAGGTGTCACCAACGTTGACTTTTGCAAGATTGACTGGGCCCAGAATAGTCAGGGTATCGCTGGTGTTTGAGACAATCTTGTAGTTATACATATTCCTGGAAACATTCGGAACCACTACTAAACCCGCATAGGCATTTGTTGTCCACCCTGCATTCTCACAGGTTATTGCTGTTTCCGATACCGTTGCTGATGTCCCCTGATACAGATAGCTTTGACTCTTAAATGTTTTTAACTGCTTCTGCTGGTGGGGGTTATGGCATACCCTGCACTCCATGGACCAGCCGGGCTGGCTGTCTCCATCCATATCACCATACTTATCACTTAAGTTCAGACTGGAGTGGGTTTTAACATAAGGAGCTTCAATATCATTGTGGCAGCTCCAGCAAAGCGTATTAAACTGAGTGTCGTCGATGTCCTGAGGGACATGTGATGTCCAGGGCGGAAGATGACTTTGTTCATCACCGTATACATAGTGGCATGAATCGCAGCCCAGATTGTTGGAACTGTCATGGGGATAATCAAGGGCGAGTGCAGGCAGCGAGATTGATAGCATTAAAATTAGTAGTGCTAAACATCTTGCCCGGCTTTCCTGCTTCATGGTCAAACCTTACATTTGCCCGTTTTCACATATTATCTTGTTTACAAAATCAAGGGAATAGAATGAGGATCAATAACTGTAGGAATAACCGAAGAAACTGTAGATTTTACTGTAATACTGTTATCCATTCGCACAACCCCTTACATTATTAATCGGATTACTTGCGATTCCTGAACATAGGGGCATTCCTGAAATCACACCTGCCTTTTCCTGAGCTACATGTAAAATATGTTTACGCATCAATAAAGTAATGTATTTCATTTGAAATACAAAGTCTGATCCAAGAGCATATTTTGTGTTAAACTACCTACTGAATTGATACAGTTAATTAAGCTATTTATCGTTTACACACAATGAGTTTACTTATAACAGTTAAGAAGTTAGATATACCGCCTCTTTCCGAGGAAGACAGACGGGCGGATGTACAAAGAGTTAAAGATTCACTTAACCTGCAATCTATTGACATACCTGTTTCAATACTCAAGAAAATACCTTCACACAGAGGAAATGAGCTGACATGTATTGTGGGGAAGCACCTAAATGGATTTAAGCTAATAGACATTGCAGTTGATTCTTCATATTCCATTGCCCTTGATATCGGTACAACAAACCTGGTTGCTGCATTATTTAATAATGTAACTCAGCGTGTTGAATCTGAAGCAAAACTCGAAAA
>PIVU01000620.1 GCA_003354025.1 Nitrospirota bacterium | reverse complement strand
GCTGAAGCAATACCACAAGTCAGGCTTTGCAGGCTAGCTGGCAGACTCACCCTTGCCATGCTCTGGTTGAAGCGATAAGCAAAAGTCAAGCTCTGCAGGCCAGCTGGCAAAGTCACCTTCGCCATGCTCCGGTTGAAACGACCATCAACGGTCAGGCTCTGCAGGCCATCTGGCAAACTCATCTTTGCCATGCTCTGGTTGAAGCGATAACCAAAGTCAGTCTCCGCAGGCCAGCTGGCAAATCACCTTCTCCAAGCTCTGGCTGAAGTAATAACCAAAGGTCAGGCTCTGCAGGCTAGCTGGCAGACTCACCTTCGCCATGCTCTGGTTGAAGCGACAAGCAAAAGCCAAGCTCTTCAGGCCACCTGGCAGACTCATCTTTTTCATGCTCTGGTTGAAGCGATAACCGAAAGTCAGTCTCCGCAGGCCAGCTGGCAAAATGACCTTCTCCAAGCTCTGGCTGAAGCAATACCACAAGTCAGGCTTTGCAGGCTAGCTGGCAGACTCACCCTTGCCATGCTCTGGTTGAAGCGATAAGCAAAAGTCAAGCTCTGCAGGCCAGCTGGCAAAGTCACCTT
>PIVU01000353.1 GCA_003354025.1 Nitrospirota bacterium | reverse complement strand
CCGAAAGCGTCGTTGACATATACGTCGGCAAGATCGGAGAGCATTACAGAGAAATTGTCCCTGAAAAATCCCTCGTTCTCTTCTTCGCCCCTGAACCATCTGGTATTAGGCAGGTATATACCTCCGATTTTCCTGTTTTTCAGGTCCCCGATAGATCTGTATACTGACTTTCCCATGCCAGTTATTCCGAACTCCGGGTCAATTTCGCATTCAGGGACAACGAAATCAACATTAAGTTTACGGCTCAAATATTCAACTATGGGCTGGACTGCATTTTCAGGGCTGCATTTAATATTGCCAGTCTTTTTGTTTTTCGGTCTTCCAACATGAGACATTAGAATCGGTCGACCGCCGCGGTCAACAATATAATAGAGTGTGCCCAGTGTTTTATCGATTCGGAATGGATCTATTATGACTCCGTTTTTTACTACATTGTGGTCAAATCTGACGAGCACAACCTTGCCGTTGAGGTTCGCTTCCTGTATAAGAGGGAGCCTTTTATTGAGAGTGTCTGGTTGCATAGCTCATTTTAACAGAAGCAGTTTTTTTAAACAGATATTAGGTGAGTACAGGAAATTTAATGCAGGATTTAGTGAGTTGAGTATAATATCAGCATGTCATGGGCAGTATGGATAACAGGATTGCCGGGGAGCGGGAAGAGTACCGTTGCGCTTAAAGTCAAAGAGAAAGTGCCTGATGCGGTCATTCTTCGTATTGACGAACTGCGCAAAATTGTTACGCCCACTCCGGCATATTCAGGTGAAGAGCGGGAGTATGTTTATAAGGCACTGGTTTATACTGCCAAGACCGTTTATGACCTTGGACACAATGTCATTATAGATGCAACGGGCAACCGTCAGCTATGGCGCAAACTGGCAAGAATAATAATCCCCGATTACTACGAAGTATATTTGAAATGCCCTCTCGACCTGTGTATGGAGCGGGAAAAAACAAGAATAGAATCCCACTCCGCACCGGAAGATATATATGAAAAAGGTAAAGAGGGCTGGCCTGTGCCGGGAGTGAATGCCTCTTATGATGAACCTGAAAAACCGGAGCTTATCATTGAATCGGAAAGGACATCGCCGGAAGAGGCTTCGGAGAAAATTATTAAAATGCTTCAAAAGAAATAATTACATGTCAGCAGGCTGTCCGAGAATTTGCAGAATGTTGATTTTGTCATTCTGAGTGAAGCGAAGAATCTCATATTATCAAGCTATTAAACTAAGAGATTCTTCGGCTGAAGCCTCAGAATGACAATTCTCAGACACCCTGTGAAGTCCTGACAAGCGGAAAAGGTGGTTGATATATTTGGCAATGATACTATGCAGGTTATTGAGGGTACAATGTAAAATATGCTGAAAACTGTAGCAATAGTTACTTTATCACGGCTAAAATAGAGGAATAATATTCCTGTAATGGAGGAAAGCATATGTCCCGTTCAGACGTTTTAAAAAAACTCAAAGAATTCAAAGAAAAACATGCTGACGAATACGGCATTTTGCTAATGGGTGTTTTCGGGTCTGTTGCCCGAGATCAGGCTACAGATAAAAGCGATGTGGACATTGTTCTAAAAACAAAAACCCCGGATCCATTCATTATTGTACATATTAAAGATGCCCTGGAAGAAATACTGCTTCAGCATGTTGATATTGTCAGACTGCGGGACAGGATGAATCCCTCTTTAAAGAATCGCATTGAAAAGGATGCTGTTTATGTATGACAAGCAGGTTGTTCTTGATATCCTGGAGCAGACATATGAAGCAATTCAAAGAATAATAAGACGTTCTGAGGCAATTACAAATGTTGAGGATTTTACAGGCTCCCCTGAGGGCCAGGAAAAACTGGATAGTATTTGTATGCTGATTATTGCCATTGGTGAAAGTCTCAAAAATATAGATAAAATTACTAACAATGATCTTTTGCCTAAATATCCCGATATAGATTGGAAGGGTGTAAAAGGGATGCGGGATATTATTACTCATCACTATTTTGATATAGATGAGGAAGAAATGTTCTGGATTTGCAAGCATCAGGTCAGGCCTCTTTCTGACACAATCGCCAAAATTATTGAGGACATCAAAGAGGGAAATTAAAATTTCCCGGTCTTCAATGAACCGGAAACTTCTGCCGCCTTGAATGATAAACTGTTCTTTTACGAAGGGTTATTCCTTATTTGGGGCTTTACACAGCAGTCTGCTACGTCTGATAACATGCTCTTATGTAAAATCGTGTAGTCTTTCATGGGCGATAGTTATTTGGCTACTTATGTCCTCAAGGGCTTTACCTGCCCGCTATTTAATTGGAACACCCCTTACCCCTCAAAGGGGCATACTGTCGGAGTGCCCAGAATGTCACCAGCTTAAACAGCCAAGCCGTCAACATA
>PIVU01000128.1 GCA_003354025.1 Nitrospirota bacterium | reverse complement strand
CGTCTTTGTCATCAACCGAGCACTGTAACATCTTCGATGAGTCTATTCATGAATCCGTTCGTAATGCATCGATACCTAGTGACCTTCGTGTCGCTAGAGCTGGGTCTTCTTTATCAGAGAAGCCCACACATTCGTGCGACGTCCGAGAAGCAATGATACTTACGAATGATGCATACATGTCCTGTATGAATTCTTCTTTGTCACCTCCTTTGAATAACGATGTATTCCACCCATCAAAATCTTCTTCCATTTCTAAAAAAGGCCGCTCTCGTTCTGCAAGGAGAAACAACTTCCGTCAAAGAAACAAGCGTCGGAAAATAAAGATATCCAAGTACTCATCATCACATCCGCTACATAATGAGTCACTTACATTCCAAGATAATTCGTTCTTCGATCTTATTGATACCCTTCCGACCTTTGATAAGACCCTCTCAAAACCATCCAAAAACATCAAAGAACTCCCACTACAATCCATATCAAATTACGCCAGTGATAGAATTCAGAATGGAAAGAAATTCAGATATAATACTGGATACATCAGAGCCACCGACACATCTGGACTTACGAGTAAGTTTTCTGTTACGACATATTACATTTTAATTCGAAATCAATTTATTGAATAATATCCACCCTCGTTTTCATCCAACATTCTAACTTATTTCATCTATTTCTTATTCTCGTCAGTCGAACAATTTCGTCTTCATATTTATAGCTGTATTCAACATTGTCCTGAATCTGCCTTCAACGAACAGAGTCTGGTTTCCTTTGTTGTATCAGACTCACATGCGAAAACCAGATCATCCTTCATACTTCCTCGGCATATTCATTCAATCGAAAGGAACAACAACGGTCAGATTTATGTTCTCAACGATCTACATAAGAACCCCCATTTTACATTGCCCACATCCGATCTTCATTCAATCTACGATGGTACTGTTCTATGTTCTACCAATGAAGAAACCATCGAGTCTATCGATTATCTACATATTCCAAAATCTTCGAACTATATTTCAGATGATTCTCGTTTCATTGTCATCAATGATGAATCAACATCTATTACGACAAAGAACATTGATGTTAATTTTGACCATGCTCCGATATCATTTTGCACGAAAGCCTTAACCGAAATGTTTCGTCAGGGCTTGTCTGAGTCTTTCGTATTTGTCAACAAGAAACGAACCAATTCCTCTACGTCGACAAGTAGATCCAATAAGAAGAATCGGGTTCGCACGAAGGTCTACTCAAACTTTGAGTTATGTTCACAACGTGAAACAGTTCTCGATACGTTATCGCTTCCGATGTGCACGACAGGTTGGTCGACGATTGACTGCAACGAATACTCTCAGAACATGAGTACCATTGCTGGTACCATTAAACCCTTCCTGAAAGACGGAAATATACCTTCATCTGCATCGAGAATACTGGTTTCTATTGTTGAATTTTTACTAAGAGGATTACCTACGAATCACCTCTTTGACAACGAGTCCTGTGGCGATGATCTTTACGTTAAAGAACGGCAGATGTTCCAGAAAAGGTTCAAGTCTTTGCTTATGTCCGGCAACCAAGATTACGATTGTGGGGATGCCACTCATTTCAGAGTAGAAGGTGTAACCATTCTTATACCTTCGAGTATTGGAATACACACCGATGACCTTAACTGCGAAAAGGTCGGAATGACATCGGTATTATCAGTCAACTGTAGGATACCAATGAATGTAGCTACAATCACTGCAGGGCGTACATCCAAACTTTGGAAGTGGTTGGATCTTAACGGATACACGGACTATTTCAATTGCTCGATCATATGCTACAGTCGAAAGTGTGTTGGAAATTACGTTGACAAGGTAACCTCCTCGATAAAGTTATCTCATCTTGACGATCTTCGACGGTGTATTCATTGGGCATTGACTGAACGCGTCGGTACCGTCGTTGATTATAGAAGTACGATATGGAATTCTTCAATTTTCCAAACAACATTTCGAAGGACGAAGAAAAGACGAACAAGTTCAGTATTTCTAGGTGAATATATGGTAGTACCCGCATCGTATGACAAAATGGTACGTTTGATTTTGATAAGTTATATTCTATTCGATTGTATATTTAGAAACGTAACACACATATGCTGTTTCTCTCTTATTTCTAGGGATACTATTCCATCATGATATATATATTCATCGATCTTAGCGTCAATTTCTTTGCAATGAATATTGGAGATGCTCTCGATTATATCTGCTTCACCTGTATTCGATGTAATGGTACTACGTTGATTGCAGAAATTCACAGAAGAATCATGCTAGATAGAGAATTGTATCTGTCGAGAAGGATAGAACACAACTCGCTATATGAATTCTTATATTCTATCGCTGTGGATATTCAAGGAACAAGTGCGGTTGGATCATGTAGCGAGAACAGGTTTACATTTTCTGGAGGGAGTAACTGCACGAGTTGGAACGTTCACCAAAATGATCTATTAGAGGTCATAAAGAACTGTTTCCCTTCTGATTTGTACCATAGTCCATCGAAGAAGAAGTATGATCGTGCAGTACGTGCACTTATGACAGAACTTCTTTCTGTCGACGTCGTTACCAAAAAAAAGAAGTATATTGGAATCGGAGATATGGGAAGTATTCAATTTGTTCAAATGTCAAGTTTATTGGGTTTGATTCCTCTTTACTGTTTCCAATATAACAGCATACGAAGTACGAAACTTGGTCCAGCGAAATTCATAGCGAGATCGTATTCAAAGAACAACACAGACATCTCTTTAGAAGAGTACAATCGAATCTTCCAAACCATTCAAAGGGAATTCCAAGAGATATGGGGGTCGAAGATAACATCCTCGCTTTTAGAGAATACATTATGTGAACTATGGAGATCGTACAAGCGAACAGTTAGGGCAATGAAAAAAGAGGTTTCGGAGATCGGTGTAGATGTTATAACCAACCAATCACTTTTCGTCGATAGTTCAGTGAAAGATGTATACTACTACGATGACCGTCGACAGTGCATCCAAAACATCTTCAACATTCAGACTAGTGGGAAAGGACTCACTTATTTACATCCAGCCTTAGTGATGAAATCGTATAATGTAACCGGGATGAGAGGAAACAATTCGCATGTTACTATCACAAATTGGAAGCAAGATAAACATGATCACAAAAATATGTTTTGGTCAGACATGGGTGATGATAGAACCGTTGCTACAAGTTTGCAGTTAGACAAAACTTTCAAGAATTCATTCGTCCTTAACGATGATTTTTAAAAGTACATCTTAACTTCATGTACGCACGACATATGAAGTATAGCTTCGTTGTCCAAGTTTCAGATATGGAAATACATCTACGCGTTACGGAGATTCCAGGTATGTAGGATATTCATTCGTTCTCACAAAAATTCAATGCAATATCGCTTCTTACGTTACTTTTTATTATACAGTATGGTGTATACTACTTAATTTCATGTACGCACGACATATGAAGTAGAGCTTCGTCGCCCAAGTTTGAGATATCGAAATACATCTACGCGTTATGGAGATTTCAGGTATGTGTTGTTACGAATATTAAGTCCAATTGCAGATCTATTATTGAGTTATATCATAACGATCATTTCTCGATGAATATATATACAACTAATGCCTTAGTATCGACATCTGGTCTTTATGCTATTTAAGTGGTGTTACGACTTTCTTGAGATGTACTTATCCAGCATGGACCTTCGTGATATGGACAACGGATTTTGGGTGGGGTTGCATGTCTTCTTTGGAGTTATATGCGAGAACGGTCATTCATCGATGAATATGTACAGAACTCGTGCCTTAATATCGAAATGTGGATTTTATGTTATTTCGGTGCGATTACGACCTTCTTCAGCTGTACTTGCTATCCATTATCGACCTTCGTGATAGGGACTACGCATTCATGTTACGAATGCACGTATATGGTTGCACGTCTACTTTCGATTTATATGAGAATGGTGACCGGTTGATGTATATATATATACGTATTAAGACCTTCTTGAGCTTAACTTGATTTCCACCATCGACGGAGATTCGCGTTCATTCGTCTACGTAATGTGGAAGACAATCCAGGTATGTGTTATATTTATTTGTTGTGTGAGAATGAAAAGAATATTAATACTCCTTATTCACAAAAATATCTGCCCATTCTTTGATATCTTTGAAGTACATGAAACGTTTAGCAACATGATCCCCGTCCTCATTAAAATGCTGTTCAATGCAATAACATGAGGATTCGATTGTTTCAATAGGGACTAAACGACATTGATCCTCCAATACGAAGCTATCCACGATGTGTCCTTTTACAGAATTCGACGTGAAATATTCATCATCGGTGTTTATTTGTGTGCTTTCGTTCAAAGTCTTCCCACTTTGAATCAATACCCATAAACCTTGGACGAGGTATGCTTCGTGTTCATCGACATCATCGATGTTTTCACCTTCGACCAACATGTTCATCTCAATCATTTCGGCATAAGTCATCATAACGGAATTGGATAAATCCAGAAATGTGATTATTTTGGCCGGAATTGGATCTGGATAACTATCCCACTTTATGGTACACCAATCATACCAACTACCTTTCGAGCGATAATTGGGATGGGCTCTAAACAACTGTTTCGATTCTGGATGAATGTATTCAGTGAATCCACGGACAACTGAATGGTGTTTTAAAGAACCATAATCCGGATGTTGACTTAGAAACAAACGTTTAGCCAGAGAAATCATTATATTTGGTTTGAAAGAACCACTTGTCTTTCCGGATAACCATTTCAGGGTGAGTTGACCGACTCTTACACCATTTTGGTCTCTATTGAAAGATTGCAGTCTTAAATCGTATTTTGATGAATGATCGACTTTTTTCTTCTCATTTCTGATTTCAACAAAGTTTTCTTCCCTCGATCTTGATAGTCTACTTGCTTCGTCAAACAAGATATCCTCATAATGTCTTTGTGCAACTTGCTTTATGAGCGATTTTTGACGTAATTGTGTTGTCGAAGAGAGGTTCTTATACATGGCAACAGCGTTACTCTCGGGACGTCCGGTATCAATGTTTTGAATAGATCCATCTTTCAAAATCTGTCTTACGTAATGCAACAATTGATGGAATTTGTTGATTTTAAGACCATTCCCGTCTCGTTGGACAAGTCGTTGGTACCTCCTCATGAATCCTCTAATTCTTGATTGAGCTTTCGATTCCAATCCATCGACATCTCCAGGAAAATGACTTTCTAGGTCTTCTTTTTTATGAGTCGGCGCCATCAACCACTGATACAAAACCAAAGTCTCTTCGAATAGTAGAACCCATTCCTTCGTTTGGTGAGTTGATAGTTGTTCAAAAACTTCAGGTATTTTGCACGCCATGAATATTGCAAATAGCCTGGAGTATTGCTCGGAAGCACTGAGGGTACCTGGCTTATCGACACAGTTCTGTATTGAGGCAATGGATGGATAATCTCGTGAACTCTGTCGTGAACAATTTTTGTATATATGTTGAACAGACTTACTCAATTCCTTTTTACTCGATTTGTTTATATCTTTGAAAAACACATTCATCATATACTTGATGATACCGAGTAGGAACTGATGAAGTGGTTCTGGTGGGGTGCAATCGTATATAGATGAATGTCTTGCTCCGAAGTAAATGTCATCGAAGGCATTTGTTATGTCATTTCTTTTGCAGATATTCGTGCGCTCGTCATTTGTCATTATATCAATCATCTGTTTTGTAAGGAAAATGCATCTATGATCAGGATCGTCTGAGATATTAGTTGGAGTGATGCAGTCTCTACACAACACGTTGCTATTTTGGTGGGTCGAACCAGTATGCAAACAAAGTTTGTCGTGACCCATACAATCACCAAGGATTACCTGAATGGCAAGCTTGAATACAACATCATATTCGAGATCACCAAGTTTTAGTTTCCACGAAAACCCAGCGTTACCATGTTGAAGTACTTTCAGTTCGGAAAGGATTTCACTGATGATGAGATGATAATCTCTAGTTCTTTCTTGGACTGACTTTTGGCTTTTTTTGACATTAGAATTGTCGAGATCTTCTATATACCCTAACGTGCGCCATGCTTTGGGTAAGTTTCTGAGTTGTCTATTGAAGATTCCCAATGTGAACACTATCGGTTCGACGCTCAAATGCTCAGTTACTTTACCACTATCAATGAAGAGAAGGAGAGGAAGAAGAATGTCCGTTGGTCCAGTGCATATCTCATGGTGAGTTTCTCTATACCACCAACCTGTATTAATATCATCAATGATTCCAGTATCTTCGGGAATAGAGAAAGGGTCGTGTACATCTAACAAAAGGTTCTCTGGATTCATGATCTCTTCATTACCCAATAGCGAGAAAAGATTCCCTCGTAGTGAGAACTTGGAGATATCAATGTTATCTCCCGAATGTAACAATATAGCTGATGTCTGTGGTTTCATCAGGTTGTGGATTGTGAGCGAATCACCATAGACTCGATCAGGAAGGCTTTTGATAAAGGTTTCTCTAGTCGTTACTCTTTCTTGATTTTCACCGAAGGCTCCAGTATGACGTTGACACCACTTTGTAAGTTCATCGAAAATGTATAAAGGTGCAGCTATTGGTTTCAATATACGTTGTAAGTCTAACATTGCTACGTCTTTGTTGCTATACGTAGCTGGGTTTCTGACATCTTGAGCGGCGATGTGGATATTAGCAATGCTCGTGTCTACAGGGTTAAGTACGTTATCTTCTTGCACATTATCTTCGGCATCAAACTGATTTGCAATAGTCTGAGAATCGTTTTGAATAGATTCATCGAGAAGGTCGAGTCGATTATCTACAGTTATGCGTCCTTCTGATTGAGATGAATTATAATCTTCTTTAAAACGTTGAAAAAAAGATAAGGCAGTATCGTCGTTGAGTTGTGAATGGATGTGCGGGGACGTATGTTCGAATGACATACTATAGCAACGATGTACAAAATCATAACAACTTCCAACGTAACAGCCTTCACTATTTCGATCCATGAGGGATGTTAAATGAAAATATTCGTTATCGATGATGTCTTGATGGGATCGAGAAGATTCGTTTGGTAAGGAATCAAAATGCAATTTAATTTTTTGTATATTGAAAACATACTTTTGATTGACACTTGAACTGGATGAATCAAATACAGTTCGTGGGGGTCTGTTGGATGATGGATATAAAGAGTTCTTCCTTGAGTTGATAGATGAAATCTGTTGGAGAGAGACATTGAGTTGGGATGATGGGTCCTTATGAGTTGCAGTTGAAATAATATGATTGCTTCGGGTATGGGTATTGATAATATCTGGGTTGGAAGATGAAGAAATATCAATCGTGTTGATATTTTCCAACTGCTCTACTTTTTGAGCACATTGTGGTGATTTACGGATATGAATATTGAAACCAATTCGGTTGAGGAACCTTTTCTTACAATGAACACATATGACGATGTTTTCGTTGCATCTGTGATCGTCGGGTTTATCTATGCCATGATTAACCAGTGCAGTACGAGAAATGAAATTTATATTACACCCTTGACAATAAAATGATTGAGATTTCTTTGGATAGGAATTCTTTTTCCTCTTTTTGGGGTTACGCGACTTCATGGTGAGTTAAGTTTGATGAATGATCAGATTTTTATTGTTGTGAGTTCAGTTGTTTGTACTATATAAGAGCGCGATTTCTGAAATACTAACGATTTTGAATTTTTATTTTGACGAATCGATAACGGTGGATATGAATTGTAATTTTGGCGCCAAAAATAATATGAATTTGGGGAATTGTGGCTACAGATTAAATGGAAAATTGAAAATAATTGGCGCGGATAGGTAAGAAATGAGATCAGTTAATTCAGCGATTGAAGGGGGGCATTGTATGAAAATCAAATTATATTTTTTTAACAAGGACATGACCTAAAGATATAAGCCCAACGCATATGTATAGGTTTGCAATGGATGAATATACGTTGAACGGAAATGGTAGTAATCGGAGGAAAACATAAAAAATCCTGGTAAATAATGAGTGATATGTTGAATGAAACGATATCTATCTCGTCAAGAGTTAGTAATTCGTCTTTGAGTTCAAATGAATTCACTACAAATAGCGAGTTATTGAGAAATAATATAATTGGAGGTAGAGACGAAAGATCACAGCGAGAAAATAATTCGGAGACGATTGGGGATAGAGAATTAAGGAAAGCTAGACTTTTGAAAGCATACGATACAGAGGTCAAGGATAAGATACAAAAGAACACGTTAGCAGCGCTAAAGGATGTATTGAGGAGAGATATCATTCCTAAAGTGAAATTTGTAGGGGGCAGTAAGTCGTTGGGGTCGTTTGAAAAACCTGACTTTACTAATCCTGATTGTTGGCAAAATCAATTGTTTAACAAAGTTCCACAACTAAGTAGAACGAATGAGCTTAACAGAGTGAAATTGTGGATTACGTACAAATCGCGAATGAAAATGGAATTTGGTAACGTACGAGGAGTGGTCACGAAGAAAATTAAGGGATTATTCATGGAGAGTAAGTCAACAATGATTATGATGAATGTTGATATGCTTTTACAATTTTTGATTCAGACTAACTATATTATCTTATTATCTACATAACTCAGAAATGAAAAACCATGTCGATAAAACAGAGAACACATGGAAAGAGTCTTTTGATCCAAATGATCCGTTTGCAGCCCTTGTGATTTACGTTAGAAATGAGAGGAAATCTCCTGAGAATATGAGGGAAGATGCTACGAACATGATGTGGAAAGAGTATGTAGAACTTTGCTTGTACCCGACCATAGCACAGCAAACGTTTAAGTCAAAGCACAAAACGCATTTGTTGAGTGAATTTGTGACGGTTTATGATGAGGCATTCGCTGTCTTGACAGTAGAGAACAATCTGGAAGAGTGGATATACCAAAGCTTAAACGAAGAAGGAAAGGGAAACGACCTGGCACTCTATACTGGAAAAGGATACAGTAAAAATGGGAAAAAGAAGGGATGGACTATTGATGGGCTGAAGAGATTTAATATGATATGTTTACGAATTGAAGAGCTACGTGGATGTGCTATATCAGCGCAAAAGGAAAAATGGATACAGGATGAGTGGATCGAAAAGACTGGAAGATATGATGCAAGAAGAAATGGTGGGAGTAATGTAAACGGAGATGAGAATGAAGAAGAAGAATTTGTAATTAGAGATGGGTTCATGAATAAACCATCGAACGGAAGCACGAGCGTAACACCAGTGTAGATTCGGTAGCTCGAATATAAATATTAGTAGTGGTTAGGATGATTACATGTGAATATGGGTATTATATGCAGATAGAGGCAATAGAATAGGCGGGTAGAGGAATATAGTAAACATAACGATTATTGACGTGATGTGTATTATTGTGGTATTTAGATATTTGTGTAGGGGTGATTATTATTGTCAGGATATGTATTGTTGGGTGGATTACGTATTTGGGATAAAGGAATGATTATTGATAGGACATGTATTGTTGCAGGAAGGAAGTAGAATGCAACTGGAGCGGTAAGATGGCAGCGGAGGGAAAAAGTTCGAAGTTGGAGGTAATACTTGAGCAGAAGAGAAATTTTGCAACGATGAGAAAATAATGGGTCATTAAAAAATGTTTTGAGTGAACAGAAATCGTGATGGGTTATTGCACCCGGTACAAAAATATTTATTGACATTTATATATCGGCTGTTCCTGTGAACAGTGATCCACCCTATGAGGGCGAAGACGAAGGAAAAAGCTAAATTCCTAGTAGAGTGTCCTTCTTT
>PIVU01000619.1 GCA_003354025.1 Nitrospirota bacterium | reverse complement strand
GTGGAAACGAGTGGGTACATTTATATCTCCTTGAGCATGCAAGTAAGGATTTTCAAACGGAGATACTCCTCATCTCTTAACCCGTAAGACCTTCTCTGAATTACTCGAATCTTGTTATTCAAGCCTTCAACAAATCCTAATGAAACTTTGTTTTCAGGTTTACTGTATGCGGCAATGCCATCCCAATGCCGCTCGATCATCTTGGCAAACTTCTCATAGGGCTTCAGCCGTTGCCACTTCAATGCGTCTTTCCAATTATCAAAAAACCGCCGTGCCCATCCCTCTGTCTGATAACTCCACAACTGCCCAAAGGATTCCTTAAGAAGATATGCTTTATTAAGCCGCTTATTAGCTTTCAATAATTTCTTCAAAGCATTGCGTCCATCCAGCGTCAGATTCTCCCTGTTTGAAAGAAGCGTATACTTCTGGCCTTTTATATATGACTGGTCTTTCCCGTTAAGCCGTGCGTACTCAATCTTTCTCACTTTATCCATCGCCTCACCCAAGTGCCTAATCACATGAAACTTGTCAAATAGAATCGCTGCCTCCGGTACATTTTTCTTTGTCGATTTTCTAAAT
>PIVU01000352.1 GCA_003354025.1 Nitrospirota bacterium | reverse complement strand
TGGTCTCCTCGCAACGCCAGGTCCTGAGGGTCAGCCTCGCCTGGTGCGCGCTCTTGGCCTGGTGCTAACCTCGTTGAGATCTGGCCTGGTATAGAGCTGGGAGGCAGGGACATCCTGGCTGTATTGCGTGATACAACTCTTTTCTCTTTTTCCGAGCCAGAAGCCATAAATAGTATAATAACAATGACTCCAACAAGTGCCGCAATGCCACCAAATAACAATTGTTTAGATTTCCCGGATGCCATATGAACACCTCTTTTGTTTTGTAGTTAGTGCCAGACCGAAAACCCTGACTTGCGGGTGGGCATCATGGCTATTTAATTGATTCCTTAATCGGCTACTGCTAAAAACAAACTCAAATATCGGCAGACTTCTGTCCAATCTTTAATTTGACCTGTTTCAGACGTACCTATCCTGTAAAAATTTGAAATACGTTATTGTTAAGCGGCTTTTTTGAACTTCTCTTTTCGTTGTAATGATGCAAGTTGCTTATACTTGAGCTTTACGCCAAGTTGTTGAATATTACGTGCCAGGATAGCAAGGGCAACATACCGTTTAAACCCGTGAATGCCATGATCCGGACACATGTCAAGACCGTGAACTTCCAATGCGTTTATCGCTGATTCCACAGCAGAATGCTGATGCCTTGCTTTGATAAAATCTCCAGAATACTCTCTTTCTTTATCCTTTTGTGAGAGCCGTCCCTTCTTGGGAAGTACCACAAAATCAAGATGTTCCAATAGATCTTTTTGATTAGCAGGGGAATGGAAACCTTTGTCAAAGCTGCATGATGTTAGAGAGGAATGTTTTTTCTTGGTATGCTCAACCATGAACACTGCAATCTGGTCATCAGTTTCATGCTGCATAACTCGATAATTCAGAATGAAACCATGTTGATCTTCCAGGACACATACCTTGAGGCCAAGTTCTACCGGCACACCGGCTTTCCCTTTGCTGATCCATTCAGTATGTTCTTCAAAAAGGGAGAAGACTTTCTCCGAATGAGGAATCGTTTCTCCTTCAACCACTCTACGTCTTATCTGATCTATTTGTCGCTCAGCATGTTTCATAAACCTATCAAGTATTACAACAATTGCGACACCTGACTGCCCGCCATTCATTGCCACTTTTATGGTATTGCGAATCTTGTTGAGATAAACATCCGCCACATCAATATATTCCTGATGTGCCGCAATGATTAGTTGGTCTCTTTTGGCCTTTTTTTCTGAATCATTTGACGTTGACCGTTTAAGTTTCTGCGCTTTACGGTATAATCTCTTTATTTTCCTGATGTTATGTTTGTTTTGTCTCCATTCAGTGAGCTCCCAAATACCACACAACTTCCCAACCAGAGTGATTATGACACGCATAGCATCAAACAACAAATTGATATCGGTAGGATAATGAACATTTGTTTCTACAACAAATGAATCACATCTACCCCTTAGTTTTTCGTCGTCTTTTTTTTTAACAATACTATGGCCTGCCTCGACGACTACATGATTGATCCTATCCAATATCTCAGGGGTTAGAAGAGATACATTGTCTTTCAAAGTCTGCAATTTATATTTGTGATGATCATCAAGCCAGTTGTGACCAAGCATCTCTCTTATTGTCCTGTGATTGTTAGCCATCTCAAGCAGACGGTCGTAATCCCAGTTTAAATTCAATCGTAAAACTCCGAAAACCAGTATCTTCCATAGCTCCATTCCTGGACGGCCATTTTTGCAATTAATATCTTCCATCACCTCCTCTAACAAAGTAAATACCTGGATACGAAGTTCAGAGTTTGTATAGATGTATTGCAATCCCAATAACAATGGAGGTATGTCATCACGAGACTTGAGGTCAATTTTAATATTAGAGATAGGAATTTCGCCCAATTTATATTGTGGATTTTTTACTTGTCTCATGGCAGAATTAACGATGAAGATTTTTGAATTAGAATAATATGACCAATGACGCTTGCTGACTTAAACTCAGATAAAATATAATATATTCAGCATCATACTGCAATTTATTCTTTTGCCCAAATAACCAGTACATGGAGCCCAAGAGCTGGGCCGCCTGAAATCTTCAAATTGCCATCAACACCCAACGTGTTGTATTAGCGTGCTTAGTTGCTTTCCGGTCAAGCACTAATTAGAAGAACGACCAACCAATTAAGGAGAAAAAGCATGTCCACAAGTTTATTGTATCACGGTTATGGCATTCGGGAATATAAATATGTTCGTACTGAGTACCGCGAGGGAGATATTATTTATACAATCAAGAGAAAAGCTTTCACCCTTCGATGCTCACGTTGCAATGGGAAAAAGGTGATTTGTCCTGGTGCGACCATGCGCTCTTTTCATTCGTTACCGATCGGAAAAAAAGCAACATACATAAAAGCATATATTCC
>PIVU01000127.1 GCA_003354025.1 Nitrospirota bacterium | reverse complement strand
CTCACCCTGTGCTGCGGCAGTGGCTGAACCGACAGTAGTAGAGTTATGGGTCAGAACAATGTTTGTAACAGTCTGAGGGTTGGTGCCGTTGACCCCGTCCGTATCATTGTAGGTCATCCTTACATTATACGTCTCGCCCGGGGTTAGGATGGTAATAGTGTCTGTATACGGGCTTGCTGTATTCGCCTTGGGGTTTGTTCCCCAATCAAGCCATGTGCCTGAAGAGCTGAGCTTGTACTCAACCGAATAAGTGTTATCCACGTTATTATCAAAAGTGTACGGCATGGACACGACAATGCTCGTATCGCCGGCTCCGGCTGCAGTTGCTGTTCCCGCCATGGTTACATCTACCGACAGTAAAATACCGGTGACGGTCTGCACATTGGTGCCGTTAACGCCGTCGGCATCATCATAGGTCATTCGCACATCGTACGTTTCGCCTGTGGTAAGACCGGTTATAGTATCAGTGTATGGACTGGTTGTATGCGCTTTCGGATTGGTCCCCCAATCAAGCCATGTGCCTGAAGAACTGAGCTTATACTCAACCGTATAGGTGTTGTCACCGTTACTATCAAAAACATACGGCATAGATACAGCAATACTCGTCACGTCGGCCATACCGGCTGTAGCAGTTCCCACCGTTGTCTCGTAATCCAGTACCACAACAGTAATTGTCTGTGGATTTGTCCCAATGATTCCGTCTGCATCATTATAGGTCATCCTTACATCATAGGTTTCTCCAGTAGTGAGGCCGGTGAGAGTATCGGTGTACGGGCTGGCCGCATGTGTTTTCGGATTACTTTCCCAATCAAGCCAGGTGCCTGAAGAACTGAGCTTATACTCAACCGTATAGGTATTGTTGCCATTTAAATCTTTTCCGTAAGGCATGGAGATATTGATGGTTGTTTCATCAGCAGGAACGGCTGTTGCTGTGTTTGCGGCAGTTTTGTCAAGGTTAACTGAAGGATAGAACTCATCAGCTCCCATATCGATATCAGAACTGGCCGGGTTGGGTCGCGTCTCGCCGTCAATGTCATCAGCCGGAGGAGAAGCAACAAGCGCCTGATCAATAACCGGAGAGGTTTCAATGAGATGGTAATCACCATCCGTGGTCGGTGCACTGGAGGCCGGAATCGGATTGACAAATTGGGGGTCAAGATACATGTTGCCCACCTGATTGGAGAAAACATTGTATAGCTGGTCTGAGCCGATATTAGTGTACTGGGCCTCGGCACGGTAAATACTGCCTGGATCATCAATCACAGGTCCGTCTATCTGCTCGTCAACAGATGCTCTTGACTCGTTGCCCCACAGTATACTGTTATGGACCTTCAGGTGAGCAGTAAAATTCATGGTTGAATAAATACCGCCGCCACGTTCGGCGCTGTTGCCGGCCACAGTGCAGTTCATAAAGGTCGGCTGGGAATTATCAAAAGCATGTACTCCGCCACCGTTGCCTGAAGCATAATTGCCGGAGAAGATGCTGTTGGTAATCGTATAATCACCATCTCCTATATACATGGCGCCGCCGTGGACCGCCCGGTTGCCGGCAAACGTGGTGCCCTCAATAACAATTACTCCGGCATCATTGCCAATCATATTTAAGCCACCGCCGCTGCCGCTTGCAGTATTACCGGTAACAGCGCTGTCGATAAGCGTCAGGTTGAACGGTGTGCCGGTGAAGCTTATGGCACCGCCGTTGCCCGAGGTAGCCTCGTTATTTGACAGCTCGCTTCGTTCAAAAGTGAATGTCCCGCCGCCGGCTGATAACGCAGCACCGCTGCTGGCGGTGTTTCCGGTAATTATTGTGTCAGTGATATTGGCGATCACATTACCGTTGTTGGTTTTAATTGCCGGTCCGCTGTTGTTTCTCAGTATAGATTCATCTATCACCAACGGGCGGATCGGGCCGTCAGAAGCATTTGTGTTTTGCCATATAGCAAATTCAGTAATGTTCTCGACTATACAGTCAACGATTGTTGCCTGGCTTCTCATAACATAGATTCCGCGAGTACCGTTTGTAACAGTGAATCCTTTAAGGGTTGAATCGGACAGGCTGCCGCCATAGTCGTTAAATTCAACGATGTAACCGCTGCCGCCGCCATCAATGATCGCGCTTCCCGGACCGTTTATTGACCGTACTGTTATATCCTTGCCGTTAAAGTCAAAGGGCGCCCACGTTCCATCGTAGACACAGACATGATTGCCGTCTACAGAAGCATTGACCGCAGCCTGAATTGTGGTATCAGTACAACTGCTCAAACATACGGTGCGGTCACAGGAGCTGACGGACTCTCTGACTGTAAAGGTTAGCGGTGTTATGGGATCACCGGTGGCCTCGGCACTACCGGTGTCCTCGAAGTAGAACCTGTACCTGATCGTGCCGTTTATTGAGCCGGCCGGATATGGTATATTCTGACTCAGAGTGAAAATTTCACCGGTCGTGTAATCGATAGACCCGTCATCAACCAGGGCCATGGTGATCTTCTCACCAATATCATCAAAATCAAGATCGTCGTTCAGGTCGATCCAGACTTCCTGCACTGTAGGCGCTGCGTTAACGCTGTCTGCGTAAGTGACACGGAAGGTGAATGAGCTGTTGCTTTCATCAATCTCCGGATCAACACCATCACTTTTATATTCGGCTTCCCCTGCCCAGGTTAGTTCAGGCGCAAGGTTGGCCGCAGCGTTAACGGTTATGGTGCCGCCTGATGTTACAGGAGCACCTGTAGCATCGGCATTGCGGTCCCTGGAATAGAAACGGTAGTTGTATGTGCCTGGGGCAGCATTTACTGCCATGGTCCTTTTATACAGCTTTCCGTCGTCACCGGGACCAGTGTCATAGTCGCCAAAGTCCACCTCCCACAGGTCATACTTTTCGCCTTCTTCATATCCGTCGCCGTCAAGGTCGAGCCACATCTGTATGGAAGTCGGCAGATCATGATTGGCATCAGTATATTTAACCCTGAAATGGAAAATCGATCCCTGCTGGCCGGAATCAGGATCTGCGCCGTCACCCACATAACCTGTTTCAGATGTCCAGTAGAGCGTCGGCGCCTGCTGCCAGTACGGGATAGTGCGGCGGTATATCCAGCCCGCTATGCCACCGGTATTACCGTGACAGTCACTACAGAGGTTATCTGAAGTTTGGGCATCCCAGAATGTCCCTACACTGGCATCCAAAGTGAGATCAGCGGGGGTCGGCTCAGTCATTGTTGAACCGGCATTCACATCTGTATACAGAATCTTCATGCCCGGTTCCCTGTTTACCAGCTTGCCATCCCTGACCATTGCCAGTTTGGTCGACCCATGAACGTTGTGACAGACTATGCAGGAAAAAGTGCCGTTGACAGTGCTCCTCCAGTCAGGCACCATTCTATTACCCATACCGGTTTTGAAGTTGAGGTGGTATTCGTGGGCATTTATCGGCGCAACATACGGGCTATTGGCGGTTGGAGGATCTCCCAAGTCATCACGGAACACTGTTTCCAGATCAGTAGACTTTGACAGATACTTGGCCGGCATATGACAGCCGTTGTTTGCAAAACAAAGCAGGTAATTATTTGCATTAGGCGCAACATTAAGAGGCAGGGGCAACTCAATCGGATTGCGACCATTAACCATCCTGAGCCGGTAATCCTGACGGTATTCGTCGGCATCACACTCTGCTGCAGATTCACTGCCTTCAATATTTGTACAATCAAAGGACCTTGCCTTGCCGTCTATATGACCTGTAGAGAGGTCATGGCAGTCGTCACAGTTTTTACCAGCGCCATTACTATATCCGCCGCTTGCTGCATAAGTACTTGCCGAGTTCAGGCCATGTCCGGTATTGTAATAACCCCACCCGGTTCCGTAGGTATATGCGCCACTCTCATCACCTATGACGTTAGGAGCATCAACACTCAGTATTTGCGAAGGCAACTCATCATGACAGGTAGCACACCATTTCTCTTTGCCGCTCTTAAGGCTTCCATCAATGTCATATACTCCACCAGACCAGTTGTTTTGGGCTCCCACTGCTGCATCGCTCACTCCATTATAAGATCCACCCGGACTGTGGCATGTATCGCATACTGTAGTCGGTGTTCCTGATTTATAAGCAGCGTAGCTAATGCCGTCGGCAAAGTTAGGAAAACTTTCTGTATCGTGACATCCAGAACAGTCAATGTTAGGCCCCCTCAGATCATCAGCGTCATTTTCCGTATGCGTTGAATGGCTTTCATATGTCCCCTTCCCCCCTGTGAATCCTCCATACCCGGGATCATGCCCGTGGCACTCTTCACATCCTGTACCTCCTCCTGCACCATGGGCAAATCCATTTTCATGGTTGTGACAAGTTGTACAGTCTGTACCCGCCGGATACCCTGCGTTTTCATGCAGCTGGTCTGTCCCGGACCCATCATTTCTGAAATGCGTTGTCTGCGTGTGACAAACCTCGCATACTCCGTCGTAAATCAAATCTCCGTCAGCAAAAGAGTTCATTCCCGTAGTACTAAAGAATTTCACCGTCTTATTTCCTGTCTTGGGAGGAATCGGGTCAGTTATCTTATCAAGCTGTATTGTGCTGTTAATCAGATTGCCGTATATAACCGCAAATGTATCTGTTCCCGCTGTAACCTTTGACAGATCAATGACTTTATTAACGGTAATAGTATCACTCGTATTTCCAGTTATTTTATAACCGTACTTTAACCGTGTGCTCTTGGTATTCGGGACAAGAACCATATTTACGAATGCGTCTTCAGTCCATCCCGCACCTGTCATAGTTAACTGGCTTCTGCCTGCCTGAGGTTGATTTATCTGAATTTCGGTGGATACTCCGGAATAAAGATAGCTTTCACTTCCATGCGTTTTCAGCTGTTTCTGATTATGGGGGTTGTGGCATACTCTGCACTCCACTGTCCAGTTGCCGTAGCTTGTGTCTGTCTGCAAGCTGGAATGGGTCTTCATATAGGGCGCTACAATATTATTGTGGCAACTCCAGCAAAGTGTATTGAACTGGGTATCGTCTATATCTTGAGGTGTGTGGTTAGTCCACGGAGGCAGGTGCTGCGGTTCATCGGCATATACATAATGGCATGAATCACATGCTATGTTGTTGATGCTAGTGTGAGGATAATCCAAAGTATATGCTTCACCAGGTAGCATAGCTATGTAAAGAAAAAGAATAAACCTTATAACTTTATCCACAAATTCCCCTCAGGAACAGTGCTTTTTGATAATAACCGTTATTAGCTCAAAATTGTTTTACATTAAGATATTTAGATAAATGCAAAAAAAGCACCAATAACATTAGAATTTGTGTTTTCATTTTATTTCATCTAGTTACAGGCTTTAACTTACATTTCAACTTTAAGCCTTCCAAATTGAAATAGCGGTATTTTTCAGACCTTTTGTGCGCTTTCACGCAAATTTTGAAGTGTTTAAATGGGGCTCTGCCCCATACCTAGTAAATCAATTTTCTCAATTGGTTATTTCTGGATTAAAGATAAAAAGAGGCTTCAGCCGAAGAATCTCTCATTTTAAGTGCTTGTTAATGTGAGATTCTTCGCTTCACTCAGAATGACAAAATCAACATTCTGCGAATTCTCGGACAGCCTGTCAATATCTGTTTTTTATAACGGTATTACCAGATTTACATTGCGCAAAGTCATACAGAGTGAATAAAATCAATTTATAATATATTGAGCTTTTTAACAGCGTTTTTGCGGGGTGATAGCTATACAGCTATCAGGTATCAATGTCTGAGGGGACCACAGCCAAAATTCAGTTTAGCGTCACAATTTGTCTTCTGATAATCCTGCTCTGCCTCTCCGCCTGCGATAATTCAAAACCCTTTCCTGTGCTCGGTAGAGACCCAATCCCGTCACCTCTGGTAGTTGAAGACCACAGTCAGGCCCTGGCCCACTGGGCTGAACAGGGTATACGAGATGCCGTAGTCATTAATTTCGATGCCCACGCTGATATCCGTCGGATCGCTGATTCAAAAATTGCACCTCTGAAAGATTTATACAACCGCCGGGACTGGAATGACTTCAAAAATGCGGACTCTGTTGACAGCCGGAGCCTGTATCATGAAGGAAACTGGATTTATGCAGGTGCACGGCTTGGTATAATAAAAGAAGTTTACTGGGTCATTCCTCACAATCTATTTTCCGGAAATAATAATGAGCAGAAGTTGCGCCAGTTTCTCCTGACAAACCTATTCAGTCTTGATACCATTAAGACCTTTCGATTTCGCAACAATCGGTTCAGCGGCTTAGTGCAGGGAATCCCCTTTACTATATGCAGTCCTGAGTCACTCCCTGATATCGATGAACCCCTGCTGTTGAGTATAGACACTGACTTTTTCCCGGAGTATTCACATAAATACCGGAAACACTATCTTGCATCTTTGCACAAGGTCTTCAAGGATCTGTTCAGAAAAGATTACCGGATACAGGGGGCGGCACTAAGTTTCTCTGTAAACGGTGAATATCTTCTTCCGCATCTCAGGTGGGTTGGTGAAACAGCGGCAATGATACTTGAAAAACCGGAAATACTGAAAGAACAGCCTTCTGATAAACTCCGACTGTTAATGCAGTTAGACTACGCATACCGCTTGCAGGATTTTTCCGCCATACTCAGGCATTCAACGCATTTCTTTTCCAGTTATCCCGAGGCATCTGTATTTCTTTATAAAGCCTATGCCCATATGTTAGAGGGGGATACGGATAAGGCTTACGAAGCGGCCATAGCCAGCTGCAATATGGACAGGAAATACTGCTCCGGCCTGCCTTATATAGGTACAGTTTATTTTAAAAAGGACATGTATACCGATGCTGAAAGGTTTTTCAGGGCTGGTGTGTCAGAAGCTCCCGGGATGAGCAACGGTCTTTACTGCTATGCTCACTGCCTGCGTGAAACCGGCAATTTAAAAGAGTCACTTGCCTATTACAAGAAGGTTGCGCAAGTAAACGGTTCTTTTCCGGCTGATTTCCTGGTATTTGAGACATGCCTTTTGTCCGGTGACAGGCATCAAGCTGTAGATGCCCTGAAAGCCGCTGTCAGTGGTCTTGAGCAGACGCAGTATGCCGAAGTAGTCGATGAAAGGGCTGCAAATGCCATTTATGCTGCTATCGACTATGCTGCAAATGAGGGGTTAAATGATTTACATAGAACTCTTCAGAACCACCGTGCAGTCAAACATATGGTCGTCAGTTATCCCCGGAAGTCTCTGGGGTCAAATCTTTATAATTGACAATGAATAGTTGGTGTCAGGTCTACACATTCCACAAATGAAGATATATAGGATTTAATCTTTTATCGTGACACCATCCATTACGGGATAGTTGTCAAATCTCTTTTTTTAGAATATGATTATTTTATAGACCACAATAATATTCTATGAAAATAAACGGGAGAAATCAGAAGAAAATTCTATTTCTGGAAATCCAGAGAAATTCCAACTCATATGTTATCAAATATTAAGGAGTATAATTATGGAATTGAAATTTATTAATCCTTTCATGGAAGCACTTGTAAACGTGCTATCAACAATGGCTTCAACTCAAGTATCAAATGGTGAGCCATTTATTAGAAAAGATAATAGTTATAAAGCATTCGGAGATGCATCAGGTATTATTGGTTTTACCGGCCCGAAGGCTAAAGGATCGATATCAATTTCTTTTAGCGAATCAGCTATTCTTGATATTGCAAAAAAGATTTTTGGAGAAGAAAAAGACAAGATTGATGCTGAAATCGCTGATATGGTAGGTGAAATTACAAATATGGTATCAGGCGGCGGGAGAAGGAAATTGTCTGAAGAAGGGTATAAATTCGCAGCATCCATACCATCTACCATTACAGGAAACAATCATAATATTTTCCATAAGACAAACGGACAAGTAACTATCGTACCATTCAAAAGTAACGCGGGTGATATTTTTATGGAAGTTTGCTTTGAGGATATAATTAAGTAGTATATTTTAATAGTGGGGTCACCCATATAAAGGCCGAACCAGTCCTTTATATGTTATTGATCACGTTGTGGGGATAAATAGGGGAATCTGATAATTTCACTGTTCAGGAGATTGTTACTGTACTGTCACGGTACTGTCTGATGTCGGAGAGCCTGTTGCATCATCTGTCCCGTCCGATGCATAGAAGAGATAAGTTATTACACCGTTGCCTGTATAGGAAAGGGGCAGCGCTTTCATATAAATTTTTCCATCAGTATAGTCAGCATCACCACCGTCTGTTTCAGTCATATCATACTTCTCATCTAATTGATAAGCACCGTCGTCATCTTCATCTACCCATACCTGTATGATGTCTGGAGCAGTATTGTCTTCATCGGTATAACTTATCCTGAACTCAAAACTGCTTTCACCTGGAGCAATGTCCGGATCCACACCATCACTGTCATAATCGGCTTCACCAGTCCATGACAGGACAGGGGCATTGTTTGTGACTGTTACTGTGCTGTCAGATACAAGTATCCCGACTGCTGCTTCTGTACCATCAGACGCATAGAACCTGTAGCTAATGTCTCCGTCTCCGATAAACTGTATTCCAAGAGTTTTTGTATAGATCTCTCCGTTTGTATAATCACTGTCACCGCCGTTAATGATCATCACATGCTTTTCACCGGACTCATAGGTACTGCTGTCATCTTCATCTACCCACACTTGGATCACCGAAGGCGCTTGATTATCTAAATCACTATATTTGACCCTGAATTCAAAACTGCTTCCACCAGTATCACTGTCAGGGTCCACACCGTCACTTTCATAGTTCGTCTCACCTGTCCATGCAATAACCGGCTGGTTATTGTCCGGTACATATTCCTCGGCGCCCGTGTCGTATCCGAATTGTCTAGGTCGCGCATCACCGTCAATATCATCATCAGGAGCACCGGTAGAAGTTCCCTGGTCAATTGCCGGAGATATCGGCTTCAAATGGTAGTCGCCGTTGTCACTGTCCACAAACATTGGATCTGCATTAATACAGGTTGAATCGAAATCGATACTGCCGGCACTTGTTGTAAAATTATTCTGGCTATTCATAACCACAGAGTTGGTAAACGAAAAGGTATTAGTTGCACCCAGCGATGCATATGCTTCATGGGCACTGACTAAACCCGCGGCCTCATTCCCCCAGAAAATGCTATTCTTTATAGAGACATTTGACAGGCGATCGTATATGCCCCCACCAATACCATTAACTGTATCAGTCAACTTGTTATTGCTTATCGTGCAGTTGGTCATGTTCAGATTACCGATTAAGCTATTATAGTTACCCAGAAAAACCCCGCCGCCGTAACTGCCTGCGGTGTTGTCAACAATATTGCTGTTGGTCATGGTTACTAAACTATTTTCCTTCATGTACAGACCACCACCGCTGCCGGTTGAAATATTGGCGTTGATTATTGTTTTATTTATATCCATTTTGCTCTTTGTGCAATAGATACCGCCGCCCGTGGCTGACGTGTTGTTGCTTATCGTGGTATCTTCGATAGTCAAACCAAGGCCTGAGTTCTGGATAAATACGCCTCCACCTGCACCTGTTGTCTCGTTATTGGTTATAACACTTCCTGTAATAGTGTGAGGTCCGCCGTTATTGAAATAGATTGCTGCCCCGCTTCCAGTTGATACATTATTTCGGATGACTGTATCTTCCACATGCACGACGCTGCTGGTCGTAAGAGATGTTATGCCGCGGCCGTTGTTTTCAATGATGCAGTTTTTTACTGTCACCCCTCCATTAAGCATGATACCGTCAGTGCCTCCGGTAATAGTGAGGCCGTCAATAACAGGATTAGCTACACCCTGAATATAGACCGTATAGGTAAGAGTGTCACTGGCCTGTAAAATAGTGACTTCAGGTCCGCAGACTGACTGCAAGGTAATATTACTATTATTCCCCTGGCCGGT
>PIVU01000351.1 GCA_003354025.1 Nitrospirota bacterium | reverse complement strand
ACTTCGATCAGCGCGCTCAAGAGCAGGAGCCTTGTCCATTTTCATACAGGCACAACAGAGCTTACAGGCAGGATTGTTATATATGACAAAGAGGAATTGAAGCCGGGGGAAAAGGCCTACTGCCAGTTCAGGTTCAAATCTCCCATAGCTGTGATGGCCGGGGACAGGTATATCATTCGAAGATTTTCACCTCTTCTGACTATTGGCGGGGGCGAGATACTCGATACCTCTCCAAGGAGAAGAAAGAAAGATGACAGGTTGAAAGACCTGGAAATACTGGAGCAGGGGAGTCTGCAGGAAAAACTGGCAATAAAGATTATGCAGAATGGATTAAGTGGTTCTATGGAATCTGAACTTGCCGGCTGGATCAAGCAGGAGCTCCCGGAAATAAAAAGTACGATCAAGGCACTCATCAAGGGAGGAGAACTGGTGCAGTGTGAAGGAAGATTATTCCATGAGGCTGTTTTTGATGATTATGGAAAAAAGATAATTGCAATTCTCGGTGACTTTCACCGGAACAACCCACTTAAGCCCGGAATGTCAAAGGAAGTCCTGAAGGCGACCTTCAAAGGCATTGATCAAAAAGTGCTGGAAGCTCTGACACGTATGGTGAAAGGTATTGTGCAGGAAAAAGAACTGATCAGGCTTGAATCATTCAGGATAGCCCTGAGTGAAGGCAATAAGCAGGTAAAAGAAAAAATACTGAGTGTTCTTGAAAAAGCTGAGTTTCAGCCCCCCTCAAAAGATGAACTTGCCCAATCCATATCCATTGACAAGAAAGAAACAGGGGAACTCCTGAAAATCATGGCCACGGAAAACAGTCTTGTTCGAATAAATGACTCTCTCTACATTTCAAAAACAAATCACTCCACCATGATGGATCGCCTCACGAACTTTTTCAATGAAAAGAAAGAGATGACTGTTGGCGATTTCAGAGACGTCCTCGGAACCTCCAGAAAGTACGCAATCCCTTTCCTGGAGTATCTTGACAGCAATAAAATCACCCTGCGCGTAGGCGAAGTGAGAAAATTTATGTTGAAAAAATAATAACTAAATGCTGTTTTCCTCCCTTCGTAATTCGACATTCATCAGTTCTACATTCGATATTCGCCTTTTAAGTCTTATCTCCCTTCACAGTTTATTCATATTCTATCCGTATAATAAAATTCAAGGATTTTGTAATGAATGGAGATTTGAATTAAACAATGCTGATGTTATTTCTCAAAGAGGTCAGGCATCGCTGGATGATCCATCTGCTCGTCGTTCTTCTAATGGCCTTTGTCATATCTATCCTCGTTATCCAGAGTTCTATTAACAGCTCTGCTGAAGAAAAAATCAAGGAACTCACACATGAGCTTGGCAAAGGGATGCTTGTTGTCCCGGAAGGGACAGACCTGGAAGCATTTTATGCCATGCAGTATGGCCCACAGGTTATGCCTGATAGTTACGCTGCCCAAATAAAGGCGTCCCCTCTTGGCAAGCATGCCGGAAAGATCGATCCCAGGTTGTATGGGAATATAAATGTTAAAGGATCTAATGTTGTCCTTGTGGGATATAAAAGCAGCAGGCATCGCGTTAATGATGAATATCAACCAATGCTTATCGGCAGTGCTGCTGCAAAAGGCCTCGGAGTCAAGGCGGGCGACACTCTTGACATTAAAGGCAATCACTTCAGGATATCAAAAGTAATGGACCCTCCTCCAAAAGGCTATGATATGGCCATGTTTGTACCGCTGCATACAGCACAAAACATCCTTAATAAGCCCGGCAGTATAAATGCCCTTAATATGGGCGGATGCTGGTGCAAGCTTGATATCGCTGGATATGCAGCCAGTATAGAAAATGAACTCCCCGGCACAATGGCAATTACGGTTGACGGGCTTGCAAATGCGCAGATCCAGATCAATGATATTATGAAGCAGTATTCCGTACTGCTATGGACAGTCGGCACAATTCTCGCTGTCGGCAGTATTATATTTCTTATTTTCTATATGATTCGCAAAGGAGAAAAAGAGATAGGACTCCTTTTGAGCATAGGACTTACTCCAGGCAAAATAATTATGAAAAATATTGTGGTAGCTGTAGTGACCGCAATTGCCGGCGTAGTTATCGGGCATGTATTGAGTGTTCCGCTCATGGCATGGTTCGGAAAGGCATTTATGCGCGTCAGCCTTGTGCCTACCTGGGAATATCTGCCTCGTTTTATAACCGCTTCATTTGTAATTGCACTGCTTGCATCGTCAATACCATCCTGGTTTGTAACGAGGATAGATCCTACCAGGCTGATTAGAGAGGAATAATATGCTGGAACTGAAAAATGTCACAAAGGAATTTGTAAATACAAAGAAAGAGGAAGTGGGGGCGCTGACTGATATTAACCTCACGGTGAATGATGGAGATTTCCTCTCAATAGTAGG
>PIVU01000126.1 GCA_003354025.1 Nitrospirota bacterium | reverse complement strand
ATAAACATCAGGATAGGCCCGATTACCCAGTTCTGGACCAGGGAAAGTCCAAGGATTTTTTTATTTTTAAAAACCTTGCCCAGTTCCTCATAACGTACCTTGGCAAGTGGCGGGTACATCATCAGGATAAGGCCGATTGCAATAGGAATGTTTGTTGTTCCAACTTGAAAGGAATTAATAAAGGGCTCAATATCAGGGACGAGATAACCTGCGCTTACACCGGCAGCCATTGCCAAAAATATCCATAAAGTAAGAAAGCGGTCTAAAAATGATAATTTCTTTTTGTCTTCAATAGTGGTATCCAATTTATTATTTCTCCTTAACACTTCCTGCTTTTCTTAATGGTATAAACCGGCCCGTCTTTCATTCTTTCAAATATGCTCATTAGCATGAACCTGACAAACATGTCCGATTCATCAAGTGAGTAATAAATCCATCTGCCGCTTTTTCTGTCTTTAATCAATCCTGTTTCTTTCAATAATCCAATGTGGAAGGAAATATTAGGCTGAGTCATCCCTAATGTCTCTGCAATATCGCAGACGCACAGCTCTCCTTCCCGTAATATTGATATTATCTTCAGTCTTGTTTCTTCAGAAAGCGCTTTGAAAAGAAGAAGCAGTTTCTGCATAAAGCCTCCCGTTTAATATAGTACTTACTTATATAATTAACATATAAATTAAATAAAATCAATTATAATTAGGCAAATACGCAAACTATATATAAATAACCATTTATGTATTGTAGGGTATCATTCGGGGTGATTATTGTGAAAAACTGTGAGTTTAGCAGTATGTAACGCCTGTAGGATTAGCAAAATAACCTAGGGCAAAAGAGTATTTGCTGATAATGAAATTAGTATAATTAATTAAAGAAATGCCTGATGAATGTCGTAATTATAATAATAAGACGGGCAATAGCTTAGGGGAAAGCCGTATTTTATCAATTATATATGTGGGGGTGAGGATGACATTGAAAATGAATCTGCGTACGAAAACTCTCTGGATACCTATATCCATTATTATGGTTAGCGGAGCAATTGCCGGAATGCTGCTTTTCAACCTGGTTAATACTAATTCAAATGAAAATTTGCAAAATGATATAAAAAAGCTGGTTGAAACTGGGGAGACTCAGCTTGTTTCGGTCCTCTCAATTGTCACTGCATCTCAGGGGCCGGCTGATGCAATGTTTGGCCTGGAGAGTGATGATGATGAGCTGGCAAAGGATACTGTCGAACAGGTCAGTGCGCTTGGCCTTGACGGCGTGTTATTTACAGGATTAAACGGAGATGTTATTTATCCCCGGGGAGCATTACTGCCTGAAGGTTTTGTATTAATGCTCACGAAAGCAGCCAACGAGCGTGGTGCAGTCAATGTAATGTTCCATGATAGAAAAATGTTCGGCTATGCCCCGATTATTGATGTTGAAACTCCAAAGGGATTCCTGGTCTTCCAGGTTGCTATACCGGACATGCTGGTGGCTGACGTAGACAGGGCGTTTAATGAAAAAGAAAAATCACTTCATGAAAAGGAGCAGGCCGGCATGGCAAGGTATTTTGAAGAAACCTATAATGCGGCCCTTGCAAATAAAACAGCTTTTCTAAAGAAGGTTACCGGCAGGGCTATGGTTATTATGTTTCTTGCTTTAGTATTAATTGCCATAGTGCTCCACAAATCATCGATGAATGTTATACGGCCAGTCAAGTTATTGCTTGATGCCTTTAATAAGCTGGCAGGCGGAGACCTTACTCAGGAAATAAGCGTAAGATCAACGGATGAGATAGCAAGCCTGACAAATACATTCAATGAAACCAGCCGCAGGCTCAGTGAAATGTTAAGTAACATCTCCCAACATTCCAATACTGTTGCAGTTTCCGCTTCCCAACTGTCAGGTGCTTCAAGAGACATTGCCGGCAACACAGTGGACCAGTCTGACAAGACATCCCAGATTTCTTCAGCTATAGAGGAGCTTAATTCATCATTTGTGAATGTTGCCCAGAACACGGTCCAGGCTGCTGATTCAGCCAGAGAAGCCTCGTCTCTTGCGGCAAATGGTGGGAGTGTAGTATCCGAGACAATTGGCGGCATGACCCGGATATCGGAATCAGTCAATGAGTCAGCTGATATTATCGGAAAACTCGGCACAAGGTCCGAGCAGATCGGTGAGATTATACAAGTTATAAATGATATTGCAGGGCAGACCAATCTTCTTGCATTGAATGCCGCTATAGAAGCAGCCAGGGCAGGAGAGCAGGGGAGAGGCTTTGCAGTTGTAGCCGATGAAGTCCGCAAGCTTGCAGAAAGAACGGCTGCATCTACAAGTGAGATTGCCGATATGGTCAAAGGTATTCAAGGCGATACGACAAGGGCGGTTGAGTCAATGAAAGCAGGCACGCTGGAAGTTGAAGAAGGGGTAAAACTTGCAAACCACGCTGGTGATTCACTTAATCAAATTGTTTCATCGGTCCAAAGTGTAACAGACATGATGCAGCAAGTGGCTACAGCTGCTGAAGAGCAGTCAGCTACAGGAGAGCAGATAGCTGTGAACGTCGAATCTGTGGCAGAAATAACCAGACATACTGCTGATTCAGCACAGAGTTCTTCAGAATCAACTCATGACCTTGACAGCCTTGCACAGGAACTCCAGAGAATGGTAAGCGGATTTACACTCAGAAATGATACTGAATCAAACTCCAGGCTTACGGGTGCCGGTAGCAATCAGACAGAGGATAATATACAGGCCGGGAACATAGGATAACTGATAAACCTGTTCATTTGGTCCTTATCATAGAGCCCTTAATAACTATTGAGTTGCATGTAAAGAGGCATATCTATAGTAGATACAAATTGTTTTTTGTAAATAATCTAATTCAGGCCTTGCCCAGGTAAAGAAAAACTCTTCTATTTAGCCATCAATATACTCTGAATAATGGCGATGATGTTTGTCCTGAATGTGACCAGGTCATGGTTCATAGCATGCGGGTCTGTTTTTAGATTGCCGGCAATAACGACTGTAGGTGTCTCACTTATTCCAACAGTTTTGGACATATCCAGGGCTTTTTGCGCTTCGCCTGCCTTTTCTCCTGCACGCAGTTTTTTCCCGAATTCAGGCCCCAGTCCGACTTGAGTGCCGATGGCTTCAAGCACACTAAGGTCTGCAATGTCTTTTTTCTCAACCATTTGTGCATGAAAGATGGCCTTTTTTATAGCCTCGCCTTTGCCCATTTCTCTAGCTATCAAATACGCTTCTCCCGGTTTCGGAGAGCCATGGTCACTCCAGTAGATGGGCACGATCTTCCATTTAATCTTGCCCGGGAAATTGCCAAGAATTATTGGAATGGACTTTTCAAAGTCATAACAGGTATGGCAGTAGAAGCTCATATACTCTACGACTTCAATGGTTTTGCCGTCATACTTAAATTCAGCTCCCGGTATCTTCTCGTGTACGCCGAATATGACTGACGGCTCTTTTGCTGCGAATGAGCTTATGGAAACTGACAGTACTATGAGAGCAATTAGCGACATAAGTGTTTTTTTAAACTTCATTTTTGATCCTCCATTTATTTAATGTTTAATTTTTTCCAGGTAAACTGGATAGTCAAATTCGGGACTGTTTTCTTCTGTATGGCACTTGAGACATGTCTTCTCAGTTACCGGCTCAGTGGTCTTTAAGTAGTCTTCAACGTGGGCCCTGCCGATGCCGTGACATACTTCACACTGAACATTTGCAAATTGAGGTGTTGATTCAATATTGAAAAAGCCTCCTGTCTCTCTGAATCCCACAACGTGGCAGACAACGCATTCAGGGTCTGATGTCTTTCCGACTTCTTCCAGGCTTGCGAAGGCGTGAGCATGGCGTGTCTTTTCCCAGCTGTCAATAAAGGGCTGGTGGCACAAAGTACATTCCGTGACTCCAGTGTATGTGGTTCCCGTCGGGGGTTTGTCCGTTTCTTTCATGAGGTCGCTTACTTTTGAATTATAAGTGTCAAGAATTGCTTGTGTTGACTCGGTTTCTTTGATGTCCTTTCCCGTAGGCTGCCACCTGTGCGAGTAACGAATATTTCCATCGGACCCCTTATTTAAAGTAAGTATGCCGATCTTATTCCCCTTGGGATAGCCTGACACGATTACTGTACTATTTTCAGTCATGACCGGTCCTTCTAATTCTTCCCCTGAAGATGTAATTATAATGTCCCACCCATTAAGATCTTTTGCATCTGCCCAGGAAATACCTGTAATCAGAATATTTAATTTCTCAGGCTTAATATCTTCCGGAACAGAACTCAGATTAATATCAAATGAGTTTTGCGAATAAGAGGCGGACTTGCTATGGCCCGGCATTGCAGATACAAACGGAATGGTATGGCTATTCAATAGTGAAGCGAAGAAATCCTTCTCCTGGGTCTTTTCATTTTCTGAATAGCCTACAGCAGTATATTTCATACTGCTAATGAGGTCTATTATGGCCGTTGTTTTGAGCTTCCCCTGGGGCGTGTTCTTGCCTGAAAAGTTGCCGGCATCAATGAGCAGGTATGGAGAAAGATCTTCCTCATGGGCCGATATGTATCCTTCAATCCTTGCCATTCCTCCGAAATCTGATTTCGGTGAGCATCCACAGGGCTCAAGCTGCCCCTGCAGACTGCCTGTATAGATAATATTCAATCGGTCCGTTTGTCCGTAAGATGCTGAAGACAACACAAGAAACAGTAAAAGGACCTGCATTGAAATGATTTTTTTTATCACAATATTAATAATACTCCTGACATTGGATTATTTATATTCTTATATTAACCGGCCGATATGAAAAGAATATGAAGCTCTCATAATAAAGAAAAGCCGCAGCTTTGACAACCACATGTAAAACATATTATACTTGAACAAGTATTCAAATGAAAAGGGAGGCGGGATGCCCGGCAAAAAAGAACAGGATATATGCGAAGTCAAATCATTTAACAAAATAAAGGTTAAGGCTGCAAGGGGAAAAATGCTCTCCGATGATGAGGCGCACAGACTTGCGGAAACATTTAGTGTTCTGTCGGACCCTACGAGGATCAGGATACTCCATGCTCTTACCGGTGAAGAGCTTTGCGTATGTGATATTGCCAGCGTTCTCGGGCACAGCGTATCTGCTGTTTCCCATCAACTGAGAATCCTCCGGAATATGCGCCTGGTCAAATACAGGAAAGAATCGAAAATGGTTTATTACTCTCTTGATGATCATCATATAACCAGTCTGTTTAATGAGGGATTGAAACATATACGTGAATAGGTCTGAAGCAGGAAGTCTTGATACATATGTGGTGATATTATGAAAAATTCCAAACTCCAAATGATTAATAATAGTGACCCATGCTCGGCGGAAAAGGGCTGTACCTGTGGTGTTGACCTCTTTGAAGAAAAGACTCCTCTGTGGAGACGCAAACAGATAACAACGGGATTAATTGCGGGGCTGCTTCTGTTGTCAGGGCTGGTTATTGAATATGTAATGACAATGCATCTTACCGCTACTTTATTCTTTTTGTCGGTAATAGCTGTAGCAGGCAGAGATATATTAAAGAAAGCATGGAAGTCTTTGCTCAGGCGGAGGCTGGACATTAACTGCCTGATGAGCATCGCAGCACTGGGTTCTTTTTTGATCGGTCATGGAGAAGAGGGGGCTGCAGTCTTCTTTCTGTTTTTTATTGCGGAGCTGCTTGAGGATTATGCCGCTGACAAGGCGAAAAAAACAATTGGGGCATTGCTTAACTTAACTCCGGAGAGCGCAACGGTAAAGAAAGAGGACGCTGAAGTATCACTTCACACTCATGATGTTCAGGTAGGAGATATTATTGTTATACGCCCTGGAGAGAAAGTCCCGCTTGACGGCATTGTAATAAAGGGCCACTCCTCTATTAACGAGGCCCCCATAACCGGTGAGTCTGTTCCGGCTTATAAGGAGGATGGAGACGAAATATATGCGGGGACATTGAACGAAGAGGGCTATCTTGAAGCCAGAGTAACAAAAAGGTCTGAAAATACTGTTCTTTCCAAAATCGTCAAGCTCGTGGAAGAAGCTGAGAGGCAAAAGTCAGCCACAGAAAAGTACATAGACAAATTCGCTCGATACTATACTCCCACAGTCATTGGGCTTGCCTTTGCCACCTTTATAATTCCGTCTTTTATTTTAGGATATTCCTGGGAAGTCTGGTTTTATCGTGCACTTGTGCTGCTGGTTGTTTCCTGCCCCTGTGCTCTTGCTATATCAACTCCGGTTGCTATGGTATCGGCATTAACCAGTGCTGCAAAACATGGTGTGCTGATCAAGGGGGCCTCTTTCCTGGAAGAGCTGAATAAGGTCAAGGCCGTAGCCTTTGACAAGACAGGTACGTTGACCAGAGGCAGGCTTGAAGTAACGGATATTATCGGATTCAACGGCCATTCAAGGAAAGAGGTGCTGTCCATAGCCGCATCTCTTGAGTCCCGCTCAGGCCATCCCGTTGCTAAAGCAGTAATGAAAATTGCCCGCGCTGAAAAGGCGGGAGTTAAAGAAATAAGCGGCTTCAGGGCGATAACGGGAAAAGGTGTGACAGCCAGTGTTGATGGGAAAAACTACTATGCCGGAGCCCGAAATCTCTTTAGTGATCTGTCTATTGAGCTGCCGGAGGATATGTCCCGGCTTGAGCAGGAGGGCAAGACTGCCATTTTTATTTCCAATGATGAATCATCCATAGGAGTTATTGCTTTAGGAGATGAGATGAGGGAAGACACTCCAAGGGTTATTGCGGACCTTAAGAAACTTAATATAAGAACAGAAATGCTCACAGGGGACAATAATAAAGTAGCTGCTGCCCTTGCCGGTAAGGCCGGCATTGATGAATTTCATTCCGGTCTGCTGCCTGAAGATAAGGTGAAGGTAATAGAGCAGCTCAACGACAGGTTCGGCCCGGTGGCAATGGTTGGTGACGGTATCAATGATGCGCCTGCCCTTGCTGCTGCAGGTGTTGGTATAGCTATGGGAACAGCCGGTACGGATGTAGCAATAGAGACAGCTGACATTGCCCTTATGCATGATGACCTGAAGAAGATCGATTACTTAATGTTTCTAAGTAAAAGGACAATGCAAATTGTGAAGCAGAATGTTTCTCTGTCGATCCTTATCAAGGGAAGCTTTACGGTCCTGGCCTTAACCGGCTTAATAAATCTCTGGGTTGCCGTTGCTGTTGGTGACATGGGGTTAAGCCTTGCAGTTATTTTGAATGCCATGAGGCTGACTGGGGTAAAGGAGGGCGGATGATTCCTTCATTCGGCCTTGAGTTCTATCAGATATAAAGATAATTAAACGTATGATCTATATCATGTCGGCAATAACTGTATGTTTTATAATTGAAATCATAAGGGGAATCATTAGTATGATGTGTACATATGAGTTTTATCTTCAGAGGACTTACTTTCCATCAAACACCTAATTAAAGGAGGGTTAGATATGCTTAGAAAGTACAGTATATTCTGTATCGTCGCTGTTTTCGCAGTGATGGCGGTTTCTATTTCAGGAACTGTTTCTGCGGCTGACGGAATCAAAGGCGCGACCTACGTTGGCGCTGCAAAGTGCCGGGAGTGTCATGAGAAAATTTATGAGGGCTGGAGAACTACATTCCATCCATATAAGTTCCAGGACGTGTCCCCTGACACGGTTGTTGCCGATTTTACGAACAACAATACTATGGAAGCAGGCGGCGCCACGTCAACTATGTCACAAAAGGGTGATGAGTTTTTTATAACCACCATGGGGGCGGACAGTAAGGAACATACATACAAGGCAAAATATCTTATCGGTTCAGTCTGGAAACAGCGTTATGTTACAGAATTCCCGAACGGCTCCCTTCATATCCTTCCTGTGCAGTGGAATGTTAAGACCCAGGAGTGGGTCGACTATCACGGACTTAAGAAGCACAAACCGGGTAACGGAAAATACTGGAGTGACCCGCAGAGGACATACCAGTTTAAATGTACGGGCTGTCATAACACAGGCTCAAAATTTTCCTATGACAAGAATACTGATACATTCAGCGGAACAACCTGGTCCGACAAGGGTGTTGCATGCGAGGCATGCCATGGTCCCGGAAGCAACCATATAGCTGCTGAAGGCGAACAGCTGGCAAGGACTATTGTAAATCCCGCAAAGATCTACGATCCAAACCGTGCTGCGATGATATGCGGACAATGTCATACACGTGGATCAAGTCCGACAAAGTTGTTTGGTGTTCAGAAGACCGGTTATCCTCATGACTACTTACCGGGAGGTAATCTGAATTTTGCTTATGACGAAAAACCTGGAGTAAATCCCGATGGATCAGCAAAGAAACATCACCAGCAGTATATTGACTGGAGAGAAAGTGCTCATGCTCAGTCCGGTGTACAGTGCTGGGATTGCCACTACTCACACCGTCAGGGTAATTCAAACAGGCACGGGACGAAGCTCCCTGGTTCACTGATGTGTAAAAACTGTCATATTGATGTTGCGAAACAGGGCGTCCATGGTATTCACAGTGCAAATAACTGTGTTGGCTGCCATATGGCCCCAACTGCAAAGAGCGCGACCAAAGGAGATATCAGGTCACATTCTTTCAAGGTCATTAAGCCTTCTGAAACTATTAAGTCAGGAGCAAAACAGCCTAATGCCTGCAACCTCTGTCATTATCATAAAGACGATAAACCGGCAGACTTGCAGAAAGTCCTTGATACGATCAAAAAGAAGGGCTGGGCGAGTTATAAATAGTTCCGTAGGGAACTATTAAATTCGACCTGAGATCGAGAGAGGAGGCACATGGGTAAGCAAGGTAAAAAGACAACGCTGGTTTTCCTGCTGATTATCGGGGTGCTGGTAATCGCAGGAGGTAGCGCTGGTTACAACTATGTAGGCTCAAATGATTTCTGCGGCTACAAGTGCCACCAGATGGAGACCCGGGCAGCGATATGGCAGAAGTCATCTCATAGCGAGATCAAGTGCATTACCTGTCATTCGGAACCGGGCTTCATAGGCGAGTTTAAGGCGCACTTAGACGGCATGAATTATCTCAAGTCTTTCCTGAAGGAGAAGACGGAAAATATCACGATTTTTGCGACTGAGAGAAATCCGGCCCGACTTAAATCGTGCCTGTACTGTCATCCAGCGGAAAAACTAACCGATGAAACAGAGAGCATCAGGATATTTCATTACAAGCATATTGTGAAAGAGGAACTCCTGTGCACTGACTGCCATGAAGATTCTATTCACGGTACACATAGCTTTGAAACGGAAATGATAAGTCCGCAGGAAAAGAACTGCCTGTCCTGCCACTGGACTGTTGGAGCACAGACAAACTGTGAGAGCTGCCATGTAAAACAGGTTGTAAGAGGGAGAAGGCAGGTCTACATGCTGGATGCTCTGGAGGATATTGGTATACGGGATAAAGGGGATCACTAGATTGCCTTCTTATTAGTTTGATATGAGTTTCACGAAGGGATACAGCTTAAGGCTGTATCCCTTTTTTTCTAAACAGAAGGTTTGATTTAATCGGGCCCCTTTGGCATGCTAATGCTATCAGGAAATACTAAGTGTGCCAGCATGAGCCTTGAATAAATTGAGCTGATTCAGAGAGACAACGGATGTATATAGTATGAATATTATGCGTAATAGTATAAAGGTAATAGCAGTTGCCGGCAGCCTGGCGGTCCTGACTTCTCTGGTAGTGTTCATATCTGTGATTGCTCCGGTCTCGTTTAATGAGCAGTGGAAAGAGGTCCATATTCCTGATGGTGCATCTTTCCATAAAGGGCTCAGGATTTTAGAGGAAAACGAAATTATAGAGAGTAAATTCGGCCTGTTGATTCTGGCCAGGATAACAGGGGCCGATTCACAGCTGAAGCCGGGCTATTACAGTCTGAGTGCGTCCATGAGCCCAATGCAGATTTATAATGACCTGATTCAGGGGCGGACTATTCAATATAGTATTACAATTCCCGAGGGCTCTTCTCTGGATGAGATAAAAAGAGAAATTCT
>PIVU01000350.1 GCA_003354025.1 Nitrospirota bacterium | reverse complement strand
AACGCGGGTCAGGGTCGGCAGCATTCCCCAGAACAAGCCGCCATAAATAGAAACAGTTATTAATGATACGAATAGAGAGCTGATACTTTTATTGAATATACCCCTTGATAAGAGGTAACCGAAATATCCAAAGATCAACCCGCTGGCCCCGACATGGTAGGATGACCTTCCAATTAACCAGACCCCTGCTCCCCCTGCAACAATTACAAATAATGTTACTTCCATAAATATCCGCCTGCCGTGAAGAATAATAAAATAGCCAAGTATGATTAAAGGCCCGGTATTCAAAAGAAGGTGAACTATCCCGGAATGGAGAAAAGGACTCAGTGGTATGCCTATAAGTCCCTTTAATGACCTGGGGTATATTCCAAACATGGAAAGCTTGTAACCAGATATAAAATTAACCACTTCCACAATCCAGAGTATTGCAACAAAATAAACAGGGATTAATAACTGGCTTGTAGTTTTCTGATTATCTACTCTCATATTAATTTTTTCCAATTCTAAATGCTTCTTTACTGATACTCAGTCCGTCATAGGAACTTCGTCTCTTTGTGAGACAATCAATTATATACTATTTGAAGCGGTCACAGAAAATCTGTCTACCTGTACTTTCAACGTTAATTAATACCCAACCCCATCCGTGGGATCTATAATAGAAAATTAATGTAAGAGATCTGGGAAGTTCAAATCTTTCACCCTGGCATCGCCCACTCCTGTCTGTCCGGGATTTTAGAAAAGTCTTAAAATATAAATAACATTGCCGACTAAGAGGTTGTTCTGTTAAAATTACCCCGAGCTTATAAAAGCGAGTTCTTATCAAAGTATCTTTTCATTCAGAAGCATAAAAGGTAAAAATGAAAAATTATATTTCAGGTGTTTTATTAATAATGATGTTGATCACCAGTTCATGCGCTACCAGGGGAATTCATGATAAATATATGGGAGCGACCGAACAACGGCTTATTACACAGAGTATTGATAAGCTCATTAAAAAACTTCCGGAAAAAGACTTTTCTCTATTAAAGGGCCACAGGATATATTTCGAATGCTATTTTCTTGAAGACACTGAATCTCTGAAATATGCAAAAAAGCGTATAGAGCTTGAGCTGATAGAGAAATATAACGGTACAATAGTTGCTGATACTGAATCAGCTGACATGGTCCTTCACGTCTTTTTTAACGCTATAGGTACTGATCGGGACAAGGCCGGTCTGAAAACACCGGACTTCTTTATTCCCGGTGCAGGCGGTGCTGTTAGTATCGATATAATTACACTGGATATGTACCATGGGATTTCAGAACTCTATTACTATATAATTGATCGGAATAACATGGTCATTACACGTGGAGACAAGGTCCTCTCGATTGTAAGAACGGACAAGCTGGCCTTTCCAATTATTTCCATTCCCATAAATACGCTGGATTAAAATGAGTATTAGCCGCATGTACCGTTCAAAAGGATAATATATAGTAATATAATATGTTCATGCGTTTATCAAAATTCAATATTTTATATCGTATATCATGATAAAACTGACAGGTATCAATAAGTTTTTTACTTCTGATGTTCATGCAATAAGGGACTTGTCTCTCGACATACACAGTGGAGAAACACTTGTACTTTTAGGATCTTCAGGGTGCGGGAAGACAACTTTGTTGAAAATGATTAACCGCATCATTGAACCTTCTTCCGGCTCAATCCTCATTGAGGGAAAGAACATTCTCGAACAGGACCCTATAGAAGTAAGGCGTTCAATAGGATATGTAATTCAGGAAATCGGCCTGTTTCCCCATATGACTGTAGAAGATAATGTCTCGGTTGTACTGAAGCTAAAGGGCCGGACTGAAGAAGAGCAAAAAAAGAAAGCATCTGAAGTCCTGGAACTGGTCGGTCTGGACCCTGAACAATTCCGCACCCGCTATCCTGATGAGCTTTCCGGCGGACAGCAGCAGCGCGTTGGTGTAGCCAGGGCACTGGCAGCCGACCCTGCTTTGCTCCTGATGGATGAACCGTTCAGCGCTGTTGATGCCGTAACACGTGAACTCCTTCAGCAGGAGCTTCTGAAATTAAAAAAGCGGCTGAACAAGACAGTTGTATTTGTGACGCATGATATTTTTGAAGCCTTTACACTAGCCGACCGGATAGCAATCATGCACGAAGGCCGGCTGCAGCAGGTTGGAACAAAAGAGGAAATTATTTCATCTCCTGAAACAGAATTTGTCCAGGAACTTCTCATGAAACCCAAAAAGCAGCTATCAGCCTTTCAGGGATTAATATAAAGGGTCATTCCCATTGCAACCCAAGCGATATGAGATAATCCTGTGCGTTCTTATAACCCAGCCGGGCTGCTGCCTGAAAATCCCTGACAGCCTGCTTATTTTCACCTAACTGCTCATATGCAACACCGCGATTATAGTATACCTGTGCA
>PIVU01000618.1 GCA_003354025.1 Nitrospirota bacterium | reverse complement strand
TTTGCCTTTAATGCCTGCATAGGATGAAATATTAATAATATGTCCGCTTTTCTGCTTAATCATATGAGGACTGACAGCTCGTATGAAATTAAATGGTCCTTTGAGATTTACATCAATAACATTACTGAAAGCTTCCTCTGAAGTTTTTATCATTAAAGACTCCATTGTCGTGCCGGCATTGTTGATCAGAACATCTATTCTTCCCCAGGTATTGACTACATGATCAACAAGCGCTTTTACCTGACCAGTATTTCTTACATCAGCCTGAATACTAAGCGATTCATTTATTTGAGAAGCAACCTCTTCAGCGTCAGTTTCGCTTTCAAGATAATGGACCACCACCTTGCAATCTTTTTTTCCAAATGCCAGTGCAATAGATTTGCCGAGCCCTCTGGATGAACCGGTAATTATACAGACCATAGTTATTTTGAATTACAAATTATGAATTACGAGTTATAATTGAATTGTGATCATTTGTTTTTTTTCATAACATCAAGTACGTGACTTATATCATCATCGGTGTGTCCCGATGTGACGGAGAACCTTATTCTGCATTTACCTTCCTTAACAGTCGGCGGTCTTATTGCCGG
>PIVU01000617.1 GCA_003354025.1 Nitrospirota bacterium | reverse complement strand
AACAGGGCAATTCCTAAGGTAGCATGATGGGTCTCTAACTTAACTGTGCCGAAACTGGCGTTTCCCTCCGTTCGCGTTTCCCGTTTCTGCGTTTTGCGTTTTCTGCGTTTTGGTTTGCTGCGTTTTCGTTTTTGCGTTTTTGCGTTTTCATGGTTCCCGTTTTCGTTTCAGCGTTTTCGTTTGCGTTTAGTTTTTGCGTAGCAGCGTTTCCGTTTAACAGTTTTGGACAAGCTCAGCAAACCTGTTACACGTTTAAGTATTAGTACGACTACTACTCCTACTGCTACTACTACAACCCCGTTTCAGCGTTTTTTGAAATTCAAGTTTCCGTTTCACCGTTGCGTTTTCGTTTTCATGCGTTTCACGTTTTTGAGTTTTGAGTTTTCGCGTTTTGAGTTTTTGCGTTTTCCCTGACAGTTTTGGCGTTTACGTTTTGATTCGCGTTTCAGTTTCCACAGTATAAATCTAATTACGTTTTTGCGTTGCGTTTTGAAAACTGGGCTATATACTGAGTAGTCTGCACGTTTTCAGAAATTCGTTTCCGTTTCCGCAGGCTAGTAGTACATGTAGTAGTAGTAGTAGTAGTAGTA
>PIVU01000349.1 GCA_003354025.1 Nitrospirota bacterium | reverse complement strand
CCTGGGGATCAAGCCCCCGATTCTTGTGCAATTTTGCAGCAAGATAAGCCTTGCCGGATCCTGACGGCCCGGAAAACAGAACTGGTCCATCACTCTTGGCCAATCCGGCAAGCTGCTTGACGACCCGCTTCATCTTTGGCGAGTGGGCGACAACTTCCCCGTCGGATGGGATCAGTGCGTGCTGTTTGAAAGATTCTCGAAGAAAACTGATATAAGTCTGATCCTCCATGGTAAATAGAGTGCCAACCGGCTTTTTTTCTTCATCATAAAATGACCTGACATGGATATTGACCACCTTCTGCTGGGCGTCTGCCAGAATCAGGTCCAGGGAATCGGCTGAGACAGGAGCATCCTGGTTCCGGGCCTGATTAATATTTTCTGTGATTTCTGGAGAAAGGGCGAACAGATCAATTAGCGAAGTGTTTTTTACCGACTGAAGCGTTGTCTGGAGCATCTCTTCTGCGGCCCTGTTCGCCACCTGGATCAAGCCGTTTTTATCGGTAGAGATGAGCGCTACCGGCAGGGAAGAAAGCAGCGACTTGGTGTAGAGATTATTGTTAATGAGTCGACTGGCCTGCCAAACAACAAAATCCTGCAGATCTTCAAAAACAGGCTTACCCATGGCATCCGATTCTGTGCTGTTCATATCAAAACCTCCTAATTTAAAAGACCAGTCTTATTATTTTTGTACCAGAATAATGTAAATAGTGACAATGCCATAGCCATGAGGCCATCTCCAAGGGCTGCCAAGTAGAGTACCGGTGGCGCTGGGGTCATGTATGCGTTGCCAATCAAGAAGGTGGCGGCTACCGCTTTTGAAAAAATGATCACAACAATAACCAGCTGGTAGTGCTTCATATCTATTAGGGGAATGAGATAAAAAAGTCCTTCGAGAAACAGAAAAAGACCAGATTGTTTGATAAAGAAAAAATTGTCCGGATCAACGGAGAAGAAAAACTGATAAAATTGGCTTGTAAAAAAATATACGATCACACCCAGTACTACGCTATGTAATCCAACCAACAATAGAGTGACCCTCAATAATACAGAAACATTCAAAATTGTTTTCCCATCCATATCAATTAAATCTCCATTTTATGCTGGACTGAATATTATTACAGCGTTTTTATGGTTGGTTCAAACACACCTTCCCAGTTATCCAATTGAGCCTCTTTTAAATAATGACGGCAACGATCCATAATTATCTGGCTCGGCCTATCCAAAGACGTGCATTCCAGTGCAAGGGTTAAGTGATGTATTGCCTCTTTCCATCTTTGCTGCCTGTAGAGTCCCAAACCCATGTGATACTCATCAATGGTTCTTTTTTGGCTATCGGTCAATTCCACTGAGATTTTATCAATAAGTTCATATACATTTACAACCCCTTTCCTGCCCTTTACCCGAACGGTATCAATCTCCCGGAGGTGGAATTGATTATTAACCTTATCCGCCGTAGTCTCACTGATTAATATTTTTGTGCCATAGATGCTGCTCAGACCTTCAAGACGGGAAGCCAGATTCACCTGATCTCCGACGACGCCATAGGAAAAACGGTATTTAGATCCCAGGTTCCCTACCAACATATGTCCTGTATTGATTCCGATCCTGGCTCTTAAAATAGGCCGCCCCTGTTTGGACCAGCTTCTCCTCAATTCGGAAAGTTTTTTCTGCATTTTTACGGCAGCAAAGCAAGCCCTTGCGGCGTGGTCGGACTGAGGGATAGGGGCCCCAAATATTCCCATCAACTCATCTGCGACATACTCTTTGAGAGTTCCTTCGTATTCAAATATTATTTGGGTCATTTCATCAAAATAGTCACTAAGAAAGCGGACAATTTGATCTGGAGCCATCTGCTCAGATATGGTTGTAAACCCGATAAGGTCTGAAAAAAGTACGGTTAATTCTTTTTCTTCTCCTCCAAGTTTCAGTTTCTGTGGGTCCCGGGCAATTATTTCGGACACCGACGGGGGCACATACCGTTGAAACGCATTCATCAAATAATTAATGTATGTTTTGTCCTCGATGGAAGCCACTAACCCGCAAAACTGCCGTTCTTCGTCAAAGAGAGGCTTTATGTAGATATTAACAACAATTTCTTTTTTATTTTTTAAGTTAAGAGTGTTTGATCCCAGATGATATTCTTTTTGGTCATTCAAGGCATCATTTATAATGTTAACAACCTCTTCATTGGTTTCAAGAATGGTGATAAGTGCCTTGCCCCTTAACGCTGAAGATTTAATTTCGAACAATCCTTCTGCAAAGGTATTCATGAAATTAATCATACCCTTCCTGTCCGTTGCAATAATGGCAACAGGCAGGGTTGAGAGTATGGCTTTGGTATAAAGATTTAAATTTAATATTTTTCTTGTCTGTTCAATAAAAGCATTTTGCAGACTTTTGCTAAAATCTTCACCATTATTCATTTATTTCTTTCCCAA
>PIVU01000125.1 GCA_003354025.1 Nitrospirota bacterium | reverse complement strand
ACCCTCGAACCCTCGAACCCTCGAACCCTTGAACCCTGCCGTTATTTACTCTGTCAAAGACGGCTCGAACAACTCTCTCGATAATGAGGGGTACATGATACACAACACTCTCGGCAGTTATATTCACGTACACTTTGGAAGCAACCCGGCCATTGCCGGACATCTTATTAATTATTGTAAGGAGCATCATGGAACTGATTCTGTTAGCAGGACACGGTAGTCCGAAAAAGGATGCCAACAGTCTTGAGCTTATAGCAAAAATGCTGCATGAAAAAATTCATCCCCAGTGTACTGAGCAGTGCGTGAGGGTTTCCTATATGGAGTTTGCCGAGCCTGGTATCCCGCAGGCTATTGATAACTGCGTCAATGATGGGGCAGAGAAGGTGATCATACATCCCTATTTTCTCAGCAGCGGTGTTCATGTCACCAAGGACATACCGGAGATGATAGATGCGGCAAGAAAGAGGCACCCTGACTGCGAATTTGTTTATACCGAACCTCTGGGCTTTCACAATAAGATGGCAGAGCTTGTGCTTGAGAGAATCAACGCTGCATCCGGTCTCAGGCCGCAGGAGATAGAGGATAGAAGCTTTGAGATCATCGCAGATGAGGCTGATCTGAGTGATGTGCCTGATGAGCAGAAACCGGTTATGAAGCGAGTCATACACACAACGGCTGATTTTGAATTCAAGTCAAGTCTGGAATTTCATCCTGATGCTGTAAAGGCCGGCATTGAGGCCATTAAGGCAGGGAAGGACATTCTTACGGACGTTGAAATGGTAAAGACCGGGATCAACAAAAAGCTCCTTGATAAATGGGGAGGCAAGGTCATCTGCAATATTAACAGTGTTGAAAGTACAGATGATAAAGATAAGAGGACCCGCTCTGAGCTTGGGATTGAGAAGGGGCTGAAAGAAAATGACAATATCGGGATCATTGCAATCGGCAATGCGCCTACAGCACTGTTGAAGGCCATTGATCTGGTAAACAGTGAATCTAATATTACTGTAGTTGGTGTTCCAGTTGGATTTGTAAAAGCCATTGAATCGAAAACACTTCTTGCTAAACAGCAATTTCCATATATAACTAACATAAGCCGCAAAGGCGGTTCTACCGTTGCAGTTGCCATTGTTAATGCACTACTGAAAATGGCGGACGAGCAATCTTAAAGGAAGGAGGGTGTAAGACGCAGTATAAAAAACAATTAAATTAATCACAATGGGAATGAGATCGAGGAAAGGGGTGTAAATCCCCTGCTGTCCCGCAACTGTGATGGGAGCGAAAACCATGTATGCCACTGTGCCGAAGATCCGGTATGGGAAGGCTGGTGAGTAGAGAGCCCTGAGCCAGGAGACCGCTCATTCCTGAAACCGCGATGAAAGGAAATTTTAATAAATGGTAAAGATGAATAAAACAATAAAACATTACAAGCATATACTGGCAGCCGGTCTGGGCGTTGTTTTTCTTGCTCAGGTGTTTACAGGTGATGCCCATGCCATGCATATCTCGGAAGGTATTCTCCCTTTTAACTGGGCGGCATTATGGTTTGCTGTTGCCATACCCTTTGTGGCATATGGGATCAAGAGGATGAAAATGCTCTCAAAGGAAGACATGTCTTTCAAGCCGTTAATCGGCCTTATGGCAGCGATTGTTTTCGTTATATCGTTAATGCCTATTCCTGTGCCTACTGCCGGGACATGTTCACATCCGGGCGGTACAGCCATTCCCGCAATACTTGTCGGTCCTTCAATCAGCGTGCTTGTAACGGGAGTGGCACTATTGATTCAGGCGCTCTTTTTTGCCCATGGCGGACTGAGCACATGGGGTGCTGATGTTGTATCGATGGGAGTTATGGGGGCCTTTGTCGGAGTCGGTGTTTTCAGGCTGTTACGCAAATTAAGAGCAGGGCTTGCAGTCTCGGCGTTTTTTGCCGGCATGCTGTCTGACTGGGCCATTTATATGACGACTTCTGTTGAGCTTGCATCGGGTATACGGGGCTCTGAACCTTTCTGGCCTTTGTTCTATAAAATAGTGCTCGCATTCGTCCCGACGCAGTTACCACTTGGAATTGTAGAGGGTGCAATGACGGCTGGAATGGTGACGCTGCTGTATAAACGGCGTGCCGATCTTTTGGTGAAGCTCGGTGTTATAAAAGCAGAGCAGGCAGGAGGGGCGGTATGAGAAGTAAGAAATTAGAAGCAAGAAGTAAGAAGTTAGAAATTAAAACGGTGGTGTATGGAGTAGTGCTGTTTCTGTTATTTTCACTCTTCACTTTTCACACTTCACTCTTCATCACCGCAGCTTCAGCAGCAAAATGGTCCGGAGTTGATGAGACGGTTGTTGAAAAGTATGCGGAAGAGCATGGGAGGCCAGGTATAGATCCGCTTATTAATACTGACCAGGGGGACCTTCTGCTTTTCATGTTTCTGATTGGCGGTCTCTTAGGTGGATTTGCTGCCGGATATTATTGGAGAATGTTGACTGAGAATAAATGTCAGAGCAATGGACAGAATTTAGATGGAAGACAGGAGAAGAAAAGTGTCGGCGTGTAACTGTTTTTCAGATCATTTCAATAAAGAGAATTTTCTCTCAAACGTAGATGCGAGAGTAAAGCTGGTTGTTACACTTGCATTGATCATAATGGTTCTTAGCTATAAAGGGATTATGTTCCCTCTTGTAATAGCCGGGATTGCATTTCTGGTATGCGTGAAAATGAGTGTGCCGTTAAAAATCCTGGCACTCAGAATTGCACAGCCTCTTTTTATTGCTCTTGTAGTGCTGCTGTTGAAAATGTTTTTCTCGGGGACTGAGGTCATGTTTTCCTTGAATGTATTCGGCTTTGAACTTACAGGGCACAGGGACGGATTCATGGATGGAATGAAAATTGTCTCACGAATTCTAGGAGGTGTTTCACTTGTAGTTGCACTGGGCTTTGCTACACCCTTTATAGAATTCGTGGCTGCATTGTCCTGGTTAAGGGTCCCAAAGGCTTTTATCGAAATTATGATGTTTGCATACAGGTACCTTTTTTTATTCCTTGATGACGCTAATACCATTTACAGTGCCCAGAAGAACCGGCTTGGATATATCGGCATCAGAAAGGGCCTTCATTCTTTCGGGATTTTGACGGGGTCGCTTGTACTGCGTGGATTTGAACAGAGTCAGAAAACAGCTGATGCCATGATTCAGCGGGGCTATACCGGAGATACCCCCTTGCTCAAAGGGGAGCCGCTGCAATTAATTGAGCTTGTTGCCGCGGTTGCGGTTGTTACTGCAGGAGGGGCTGTATGGATGATTTAAGCAAAACTCAGACAAGCGAGATGATGTATTCAGTCAGAAAATTGTCCTATAAATATCCCGACGGCACACATGCTCTTTACGACATTAGCCTGGAAGTGAAAAAGGGTGAATTCATCGGTCTTCTTGGTGCAAACGGGTCGGGTAAAACAACACTGCTCAGGGCAATGGACAAGCTGCTGAAAGGTGTTGAGGGTGAAATTTATCTGGCTGGTGTTGATATTAAAACACTTTCTCCCAAGGAGATATATAAAAAGGTCGGACTGGTTTTTCAGAATCCCGATGACCAATTATTTGCACCTACACTGTTTGAAGATGTAGCCTTTGGCCCTACCAATATGGGTTTTAATTCTAAAGAGGTTAAAAAACGTGTGTTGAATGCCCTGAAAGAAGTTGAGCTTGAGGGTCTTGAGAACAAGTCTGTACATAACTTAAGTTACGGACAGAGAAAGAGGGCGTGCATTGCCGGTCTGCTCTCAATGGGGCATGACATTCTTTTACTGGATGAGCCCACTGCAGGTCTTGACCCAATGGGTGAGTACAAGATGATGAATCTTCTTAAGAAGCTTAATAAGGAGAGCGGTGTTACGGTGATCATGGCAACGCACAGTGTAGATCTTGTTCCGGTATTTCTTGACCGGTTATATATTTTGAGTAAGGGTAAGTTCAGCAGAGGCGGGACTCCCGAGGAGGTTTTTAATGCTCCTGAAGACATGGCTAATATTAAACTCCGTCTTCCTCATATTGCGGAGCTTATTTATAAATTAAAGCATGAAGATAAAGTGGATTTTAAGCGTATTCCCCTCACCATTGGTGAGGCCAGACGAGAGATTTTAAAGTCTCTCGAAACTTCATTGAAAGGAGGGTAATTTCTTGAAAAAAGCCAAGAAGACCCAGAAGAAGGCAAACGCGAAGGCTGCTATCTCCTACCACATGAAATGTGCGAAGACTGCTAATGGTCTGACACACTTCGTAATGTATGGTGATGTGCCTAAGAAGAAAATGCCTCTTTGATCAATGAAGTGTAGAGCGGACGGTTCGGCGTCAATTTGCCGGACCGACTGCTCTCTCTTTTTTTTAAAATGAACGCAGAGAGGTAGCCGCAACCTTTAGGTTGCGCAGTAATACGCAGGCTAAAGCTCGAAACGAGTCGTGAAGAGTCGAATCGACCTGCGGCTACATTATAAATAAACTAATTACACTGAAGAAGGAGATTGCAAAGATGAGTAAGAAGAGTAAAAGTGCATGTACAACAACAGAGGAAAGGGGGATTTCATTTTCTAATGTAGATGAAAACTGGAAGCTGGCCCTTGACCCGGATAATATTTTCTGGAGTGTGCTGCCCAGGAATAATGGTGACTTTACCCTGCCACAAAATTTGATCGACCTCTATAAAAAAGAGATGAAGCATCTCGATAAGGAGATGCATGATTTCAGGTTCAATGAGCCTCTGAACTGCGTATACATTGATCCTACCGACAGGTGCAATGCCAACTGCCCCTACTGTTATATCCCTTCAAAGATACGAACCAAGGGAACACAGATGACCTGGAAACAGCTCGATACAGTACTCGGTAAAATTGAAGACCATTTTAAGAGCATGAAGAAAAAACCGGTTATCGTGTTTCATGCAGCTGAGCCGCTGATGGTTAAGGACATTCTTTTCGAAGGAATAAAAAAGTATCACAAAAAAATGCTTTTCGGTATTCAGACTAATGCTCTGCTTCTCGAAAAGGAAGATGTGGCTTTTATTAAGAAGTACCGGGTCAGCATCGGTATTTCACTAGATGCGCCGACTGCGGCCACCAATAACAAATCTCGTGTGTCCAGAAAAGGCGAAGGAAATTACAACAAAGCCGTGCAGGCCCTTGACTGGTTTAAAGGCTATCCGGGATTAAATGTAATATGTACTGTTAATAAATATAATGTCAGCAAGCTTGCCGACCATGTTAAGTTTTTGCATAGCAAGGGTGTTCCAATGGCACTGCTAAACCCGATTCGTGTAACGCAGAAACGGTCTGACACGGTAAAGCCCGATGATAAGACATATGCAAAGAACCTGATAAAGGCGGTGGAAACCGCGATGGAGCTGACAAAGAAAACAAAGAAACAGATTGTAATCGGCAACTTTGCCAATGTCCTGCTGGCAATTATCTCACCTACTGCAAGAAGGATGATGTGCGACATATCTCCCTGCGGCGGCGGAAGAACATTCCTCACAGTAACAGCGGACGGTTCAATGGTGCCATGCGGAGAATTTATCGGCATGAAGGAATTCTCGGGCGGAAATATCTTCAGATCATCAATTGCCAAAGCAATGGATTCAAAGCCATTCAAGAGGATCAGGTCAAGGATGGTGGAGAATATGGAAGATTGCGATGTCTGTGACTTCAGGCATATCTGCGGTTCACCATGCCCGGCGGAAATGTATTCACGTGGTGATATAAATAGAAAGGCAGTATTCTGCGAATTCTACAAAGAAGTTATTGTTTATGCATTCAAGATGATTGCGGAAGACAATGTACAGTACCTGTTACGTGATGATGCGATGGACCAGATGGTTTATGAGTATCAGTATTAGTAAAGATAGGGTCCAAGGATTCCAGGATTCAAGGGTTCAAGTGAATTGAAGAAAGAACTCAGATCAGGATATACGACTGGTGCGTGTGCTGCGGCAGCTGCGAAAGCTGCCGCATTACTTGTCACGCATCACTCGTCAATAGTTACTGACGTTGAGGTCCCTTTTCCTGATGGGAGCCGTGTGAAATTCGAGGTCCGGGGTTCAGGGTACAGAGGGCAGGAAAGAACGGCTTGGGCATCTATTGTTAAGGATGCTGGCGATGACCCTGATATTACGAATGGCGCGGAGATTGTGGCGGAAGCGAGGATTGTACAGGACAGCGACACGGGGGCAATTCGTGAATTGCCCCTACAGGTAATTATCAATGGCGGGCAGGGGGTTGGTATTGTTACAAAACCCGGTTTGGCCATTCCTGTCGGAGAAGCCGCGATCAACCCGGTTCCCCGTGAAATGATAGAAACTGCAGTGTTAGAAGCTATTGACAGCTGTAGGGGCAATTCACGAATTGCCCTTGTGGTCGAAGTGACAATATCAGTTCCCAGGGGCGAGGAGTTAGCAAAGAAAACATTGAATTACAGGCTGGGCATTACCGGCGGAATCTCAATATTGGGCACAACCGGTATCGTAAAGCCCGTATCAACGGAAGCATGGACTGCAACAATTACTTCTTCAATGGATGTTGCAAAGGCAACAGGGCAGAAGGTAGTTGTTGTTTCCGCAGGGCGCTCATCGGAAAAGGCGCATATGCATGAGTTTAATTTGCCTGAAGAAGCTTATGTTCTGATGGGAGACTACCTTGAGTATTCAATGAAGGAGGCAGTAAAACACAGGTTTGAAACCATACATCTATGCGCACAGTGGGCCAAGATGGTAAAGATAGCGATGGCGACCCCGCAAACGCACGTCAGGTTTGGAGCCCTCAATGTGAGGAAGGCTGTAGAGTTATTAAACTCTATAGGGTTTGACATAGAAACAGGTCGTGACTTTAATACAGCGCGGGAGATATATGACTGCATTGCAGAGTCGAATCAGTCCAGTAATTTGCAGAGAGTTTGTAATGCCGCTAAAGAGTATGCGGAAAACATAACCGGAGGCAGTCCGGTAATCACTTATCTTATTTCTTATGATGGAAAGGTAATATCAAACAGTGAGTAAAGTCCATATTATAGGCATAGGGTTCAGGCCTCTTGAAAACAAAGCTGTCGACAGTGTTCTTGAATCAGATGATGTCCTTGTCAACAGCCGACTGCTCGAGGTGTTTAAAGGCTATGCCGAGTATGAAAGTGTAAAAGATAAAATAATCGTACATGCAACGGTCTATGAAACCCTTGACTACATAGCTGATAATTATAAGCAGAGAAAGATATCTCTGCTGGCTGCCGGGGACCCGATGTTTTTTGGTATAGGACGTTTGGTTGTTGAACGTCTCGGGCGTGATGATGTGGTAGTGTTCCCCGATTTATCAAGCATCCAGGTTGCATTTTCCAGGGTTCGTGAGACCTCCAATAATGCATTGTTCGTTAGCCTCCACGGAGGGCCGGACCCGTCAAAAAGAAGAAAAATGCAGCATGAAATATCGGAAGTCCCCTCCCTTCTTATGAAGCATGGCAAATTAGCAATTTTGACGGACAAGGTTAATACGCCTGAAAAAATTGCCGGCGTTTTAAACTCTGCATTGGTTAAGGGTAATACGTCACCTATAATATTTGTTTGCGAAAAAATAGGATATGCTGATGAAAAAGTATATGAAGGAACTCCGGAAGAAATATCAGAACAGACGTTCCAACACCCAAACGTTGTAATAATAACCTTAGGGACAGGGGCCTCCCGCCCTAATGCTGGCCAGTCTGAAAATAAATTCGGCCTGAAAGAAAGTGAAATTCAACACTCAAAAGGCCTTATCACAAAGGACGAAGTGCGGGCAGTTACAATTCACAAACTAAACATGCCCGATAAAGGTGTATTCTGGGACGTGGGAGCAGGATCAGGTTCAGTGTCCATTGAAGCTGCAAGAATGTGCCCCCGGCTTAGAGTATTTGCTGTTGAAAAAAGTGAAGAGCAAGTTAGCAACATCACAGAAAATATTCAGAAATATGCTGTTTCTAATATCGAAGTTATAGAAGGGGCAGCTCCTGAAGCATTGGAGAATGTACCAGCGCCTGACCGGGTCTTTATAGGCGGCAGCGGAGGAAGTCTAAACGCTATTGTAAATACTGCGGCAGCGAAAATGACTTCAGGCATTATTGTAATTAATGCGACTACCATTGAAACATTGAATGAGGCAGTGCAGAGTATCAGGTCAAATAATATGACGGCTGATGTTTGTGAAGTATCAATATCAAGGTCAAAGACTGTGGGAGATAAATTACACATGAGTGCGTTGAACCCAATTTTTATTGTAAAGGGAGAAAAAAGCCAGTGCTAGGCAAGTTGAGTGTTATCGGAATAGGCCCGGGAGATCCGGAGCTGTTAACTTTGAAGGCAGTAAGAATTATTAAGGAATCACAAGTCCTTTGCGTTCCCAAAGGTCGTGAAGAGGGCAGTAGTCTGGCGTTGTCAATTGTCGAGAAGGCGGTGGCTCTGGAAGGAAAGGAAGTACTGGAAGCCCACTTCCCCATGATGAAAACCAGGAAAAGCAAAGGGGCAGAAAAAGACGAGCTCGATGCAAAATGGAGTTCAGCGGCTGCAGATATGCTGGCAAAGCTGAAAGAAGGCTTAGATGTTGCATTTCCGACTCTTGGGGACCCTACGATATACAGTACCTTTTTTTATCTTTATGATAAATTGATCGAACTGGAGCCTGATCTGGAAATTGAGATTGTCCCGGGGGTGTCATCGATAAATGCAGCTGCGGCGAGAGCAAATATATACCTGGGACTGGGCAATGACAGCATTGCAGTTCTCCCTGCCAACTATATGGATAACCTAAAGTCTACTCTCTCAACCTTTAATACTGTAGTTCTTATGAAAGTGAATAAAGTTCTGAATGATATCGTGAAGTTGCTTGATGAAATGGGGCTCGCCGATAAAGCTGTATGCGTATCACGGGTCGGTATGGAAGATGAAGAGGTGATTGATGATATACGCAGTATTAAGCAAGAGGAGCTTAATTATTTTTCTATGATCATTGTAAGAAAATGAAGGAAGAAGATTTGGTAAATTTGAAAAAATGGTTTGACTCATATACGAGGTCCTTTTATTCCACAAACGAAGAGGACCAAAGGAACATTATGCTTAAGATTGAGCATACACATAATGTTTGTGCGAATATTGTTGAAATTGCCAGGGGCGAATTAATGACCGATAATCAGGTCAGGGTAGCAGAGACTATCGCTCTCTTTCATGACCTTGGCCGGTTTCCGCAGTATGCACAATATAAAACATTCAGGGACGCCATATCAGTGAGCCACGGCCGGCTGGGTGCGCGGGCGCTTGTACAGCAGAATGTGCTATCCTGTCTGCCCGATAGTGAGCGTGAAGTAGTAACAAAGGCGGTTAATTTTCATGGAGCATTTGCAATTCCCAGTGTTATGAGTGGAGACACTGTTCTATTTCTTGAACTCATAAGGGATGCTGACAAAGTGGACATTTTCCGGGTATTTATTGATTACTATGAAAGCCCTCCGGACCAGCGGGCCACTGCAACGGCTTTTGGAGTTCCCGATACTCCTGAATATTCCCGGATTATGTTGTCCAGCCTTTGTAATGAAAAAGTTGCATCATACTCGGACATTAAGACAGAAAATGACTTTAGAATAATGAAGCTGTCCTGGCTATATGATATGAACTTTGATGAATCGATCCGGCTTCTTCTGAAAAGGGACTGCATAAACAGGATAATTAATAAATTGCCGCAAACTGATGAGATCAGGACTGCTGTAGATATGTTGCGAAAATATATATCTGAAAGGTTGAGAGATGACAGAAGAAACTAAAATTTATTTTATAGGTGCGGGGGCCGGAGACCCGGAACTGATTACAGTAAAAGGCCGCAGGATTCTGGACAGTGCCGATGTTGTTATTTATGCTGGAAGTCTTGTGAATCCTGCTATTCTTGATGAGATTAAGGCTGAGATACATGACTCAGCGGGAATGGCACTGGATGATATTATTGAAATCATAAAGGCATCACATGAGAAAGGGCTGCTTGTTGTGAGACTGCATACAGGCGACCCCTCCT
>PIVU01000348.1 GCA_003354025.1 Nitrospirota bacterium | reverse complement strand
TATTTACAGACAGCCAGAAACTTCAAAATATGCTTGGAAGCTTCGGCTCCAACCTGTCCGATATTTTATTGCAGTCAATAGGTTTAGCTTCATATCTCATCCCGGCGGTCCTTGTTATTTCCGGAGTAAGAAGAGTATTCGCCAAAACCGGACACCACAATAAGATTGTCTTCTCGGCTGCATTTATTTTTTTAATCATAGCAACCTCATCCCTTTTTACACTTTCATACGGCAACCCTCCCGGGGATATAACCGGAGGAGTAATTGGAAAATTCAGCACCGATCTCACAATTAAACTATTTTCAACTATCGGTTCATATCTGATCTTTATAACTCTGGTACTGGTTTCACTTATGTATGTTATCCAGTTCTCGCTCATCAGCCTTGCAGGCAGCGTTAAAAGCAGGCTGTCTCTGGCATCCAGGGCCTGGGCATATATAAAATCTAAAAAGAAAGTACGGGCAGAAGGAGGAGAACCTGAGTTCGCCGACTTAGATTATGAAGAAGACGAGCCGGAGCAGGAGCCGCTGCCTCTTACATATCCTGAAATCAGGACCCGGCCTCAGCAGAAAACAGTTCCAAAACCTGTTAAAAAAATCAGCGGAGACTATGAACTTCCCGGCGCTGACCTGTTAAATGATCCTCCACCCTCAAAATCAAGGCCTTCAAAGGAAGAACTGATCGAGAGATCAGACTTGCTTGAAACCAAGCTCAAAGACTTTTTAATAGACGGCAAAGTCACATATGTATCTCCGGGACCGATTGTCACAATGTTCGAATTCGAACCAGCTCCCGGCATTAAAATTAACAAAATAGTGTCCCTGGCAGATGACCTTTCAATGGCCCTTAAGGCCAGCAGCATCAGAATATCGCCGATCCATGGAAGGTCCACGCTCGGCATTGAAATCCCCAATAAAGACAGGGAGGCTGTATTCATTAAAGACCTTATTGTTAATGACGCATTTCAAAAAAACCCTTCAAAACTTACCATCGCTCTCGGCAAGGACATATTCGGCGTCCCTGTCATGACAGACCTGGCCAAAATGCCCCACCTTCTCATTGCAGGTGCAACCGGAGCCGGGAAGAGTGTAGGAATGAACAGCATAATAATCAGCATGCTTTACAAGGCAACTCCCAAGGAAGTCAAAATGCTCATGATAGATCCCAAAATGCTGGAACTATCGTCTTATGAAGAAATACCTCATCTGCTCATGCCTGTCATTACTCTGCCAAAAGAGGCATCGAATGCACTGAAAACAATGGTGTTTGAAATGGAGCGCCGTTACCGCCTTATTGCCGATTCCGGGGCCAAAAACATCGATGGATACAATAAAAAAATCAAAGCTAAGGCAAGTTCTAAAAAACTCAAGGATGAATCGAATGTTGATACTGAACCGCTTCCCTATATCGTTATTTTCATAGACGAGCTTGCTGACCTCATGTTTGTGTCAGGCAAGGAAGTGGAAGCCTCCATTGCAAGACTTGCAGGCATGGCACGTGCAGCAGGCATTCACCTCGTTCTTGCAACACAGAGACCTTCCGTCGATGTTATCACCGGAATAATCAAAGCCAATTTCCCATCAAGAATATCCTTTCAGGTATCATCAAAGGTGGATTCGAGAATCATACTTGACACCTACGGCGCTGATCAGCTTCTTGGAAAAGGTGATATGCTTTTTGCCAGCCCCGGCAAGAAAATAAAGAGGATCCACGGCGCTTATGTAAGCGAAGATGAAATCAGAGACGCTGTTAATTTCATAAAAGCCCAGGCAGGCCCGGACTATACATCATTCGAAGATCTTGTTACTATTCCAATGGAAAAAGCAAACCTGGAAAACCAGGACGATTTATACGTTCAGGCCAGAGAGTTTGTTATCAATGCAGGAAAGGCTTCTATCTCATCCATTCAACGGCATATGAAAATAGGATACAACAGGGCTGCAAGGATGATGGATATGCTGGAAGAGGAAGGCATTGTAGGTCCGCCGGGAGAGGCAGGGAAACCCAGAGAAGTTATCAGGAGAAGGTAGATGAAAAGAAAGTTGTCAGTTGTCAGTTGTCAGTTGTCAGGGAAAACGCTCTTTAGATACATTTTACTAGTTATAGGTTTGATTATTATAAGCAGCAATTCTTTTGCTAATGGCAAGGGGACACTTGTTATTCCGAAGCGTGGTGAGGAAGCGAAACCGGCTTCAGATATGTCATTGATTGTAGACAGGATTCAGATGACATTTTCAGGAATTAAAGATATACAGGGGGCATTTGCCCAGACAAGTTATATTAAGGACCTTGAACAGACACAGAAATATGCAGGCACTTTTCATATTAAAAAACCTTCGCAGGCGATGTGGGAATATGAAAAACCCCGCGATGAAAAAATAATTATCAATGATGCACAAACGTTTATATATAAGAAGGCTGAAAACCAGGTAATCAAAAC
>PIVU01000347.1 GCA_003354025.1 Nitrospirota bacterium | reverse complement strand
AATACATGTAACATATCTTCCATCCAATCTACATAATACCCCCATTGAGCTTAAGAATTATCTTCTGAAAGAAATCAGTGCTTCACGAAAAAGGAATGAGCGTATTATATGTCTTTATGGAGAGTGCTTTCCTGACATTGATATTCTATGCAAACAGTATGGAGCTATTAAAATGGAGGGGCATCACTGCTATGAGATTTTTCTTGGCAGGGGAGAATTCCGGGAAATAATGTACGAGAGCGCCAAAACTTATTTTCTTGAAAAGGACCTCATTCTTAATTTTGAAGAATACTGCGTCAAACCGCTTGAACTATACGACGAGGAAATGAAGGAATTATTTTTCAAAAATTACGAAAGGCTGGTCTATGTTCGCCAGCCGTCAGATCCTGACCTTATGCCGGCAGTAAACAGTATCGCTGATTATCTCGGATTATCTATAATAGTTCGTGATGCAGACTATTCAAATTTCGAAAAAGCACTCATTGATCTGATAAGTTCCACAAATGAAAAAAACGAAGAATAAAAAAACTCCAAAGAATAAACACGGCATTGGATCTCCTAAATCAGGAAAGCCCAAAAAAGTCAGTTACTGGCTGAATGTCTTACCAGATGACCTGTGGCTGGAAGCCCCGCACGGCGAGACGATTCTGCATGCGCTTCAAAAGGCAAATATAGAACTGGCAGGCGACTGCGGCGGACTGGTGCAGTGCGGCAAATGTAAGGTCAAAGTGCTCACGTCAATTGATCTGCCCTCTGAGAATGAAGTACATGACCTCCTTAATGAAGAGGAAATAAACCAGGGGATACGCCTTGCCTGCAGTACAAAGATAAATAAGGACCTCGCTGTGTATATCGGCGAAGTGGATACAGAGCAGGAATATTTCCAGATACTCAAGACAGGTGAAACCCCCATTATACAGCTTGAGCCAATTGTGGAAAAACGGCTGGTCGACCTTACTCCCGGAACTCAAAGTGACGGATTATCAGATCTGGACCGTATAAGGCTTGAACTCGGTCCTGAATACAAAGGCCTGAAAGCCTCACTCCATGTCCTTCAGGGGCTGCCTGATATGTTAAAGAAAACAGGTAACTATGGGGCGGCAGTGCTTCATAACAAACGGCTGCTGGCATGGCAGGAATTCAAGGAAACATCAAGCTGTTACGGGCTGGTCTTTGACCTCGGGACGAGTACACTTGTGGGCAAACTCATCAATCTGCTTGACGGCAGGCAGGTAGCCGCTATTTCCCGTCTGAACAGGCAAATCAAATACGGCACTGATGTGATAAGTCGTATTCAACATATAAAAGAAGATCCTGAAGGGCTCAAACATATGCATGATTCCCTCATGAAGGACCTGAATTTAATTGCAAAGCGCCTCCTGGAGGTGGGCAAGCATAAGCCGGAGGATATCTTTGTTGCTGTTGCCGCCGGAAACACCACGATGCAGCATTTTTTACTATCACTTGACCCCTCCGGTATTGCCGAAGCACCCTTTCCTCCTGTACTGACCGATGGAATAATTGTCAATGCAAACGACGCCGGCCTCACGTTGAACCAGGAGGCCGTGCTGTATGTTATGCCTACAAAATCCGGCTATATCGGAGGTGACCTGATTAGTGTGATCCTTGCATCAGAGGCCGCGGAACAGGAAGATGAAATGATACTCGGAATCGATCTCGGCACCAATGGTGAGATATTCCTCGGCAACAGCAAAAGACTGATGACCTGCTCGGCAGCTGCCGGGCCTGCACTTGAGGGAGCAAAAATCACTCATGGGACGATTGCCAAGGCAGGCGCAATAGAAGGAGTGAGATTCATAAACGGAAAACTTTATTATAAGGAGATAGGAAATATAAAGCCCCTGGGGATCTGCGGCAGCGGACTTGTTGACCTGATTGCCGTACTCTTAAACTGCGGTATCATTGACAATGAAGGCCTTATCCGGCCGCCGCGGAAAGGACCTGAATGCGGCCTGGAATCAAGGGTAATTGAAAAGGGGGGCGTTTACAATTTTCTCGTTGCTTCTGAAGAGGAAAGCTATCATGGAAAGCCTATATATCTGACCCAGAAAGATGTCCGCGAACTCCAGCTTGCAAAGTCGGCAATTGCAGCCGGAATACAGACACTCATGGATGAAATGGGCATCGGCCTTAAGGACATAAGCCGGATATATCTTGCAGGGGCCCTTGGCAATTATATTAACCCTTACAGTGCAATGAGCATCGGCCTCCTGCCGAAGGTAAATCCCGGGATTGTCAAGTCTCTCGGTAATGCTGCAAGTACAGGTGCAACTATGGTGCTTTTATCAAAAGCATACTGGAAGTGGTCCAATGAGCTTGTGCATTTCATCGAGCATATTGAACTTTCCTGCCGAAAAGATTTTACGGAACATTTTATTTCAAATATGGACTTTCCCGAAGAGAGCCCATGGGAAAGGCGT
>PIVU01000346.1 GCA_003354025.1 Nitrospirota bacterium | reverse complement strand
TTATCAGCTATGAACTATCAACTGGCGCATCCGCGCCCAACCTTCCGCCTTCCAATCCTCTGTCATTATTTAGCTATAGCTTCTTTAAAAAGCTCATAAATGTCCTTACGATGACCGACATGGTGGATTTCTACGGTGTGATCATTGTCTCTAATCTTATAGATGATTCTGAATTGTTTTGCACGCATGGACAGATAGCCGGAAAGTTCCTTTTCAAGCCCTTTGCCGGAAAAGGGATCTTCCTGAAGCTTCGGTGTTGTCCCCATAGCATTGTCAACTGTGATAGCAGTTAGGGAATGTAAGAAGCTCTTTGAGAGACCAAATATGATCTGTTACACCTGCTGCCATCGCAGGGGTTCTTTGAATTAAATTTATTCCATCATCGGACGGTATTGTCAATGAGAAGTGAGGCCTTACAAAGTGATAGTACCCCGTACTAAGGCATATCTGAGCTTCATGCATGTACATAGCCTTGGAAAAGCCGAGGGTTTTGCGTGTCAAACGGCGGTTATTTAGACGCTCTTGGAGATTACTACGTTCAACAAAGCTGATATTGATGGTCTTGCTGCATGGGGATTGGTCGATTATCTGTTTGACTTCTCCTTTTGTGCCGATGCTAATCTCAGTCTCTATCGCCACAATTCTGCCGTTGCTACGTGTTTTTTTCACCTTGGCGTACTTGAGTTCGTGTTTGGCAATGAGATAAGAATATTCACTGGGTCGGCCGACCAAGCCTTCACGCTCGACCCGTGCTAGTTGGCCGTACTCCCAAAGGAGGGCGTCTAAATATGAAGAATATTCATCGGTGGTAAATAATGGCACATGTCCGTCGCTCTTGCAATGGACCGCTTGAGTCAACTTGCGCAGATTCTCCAACGTGCGCTTGCCTGGAACTATAGCAACTAAGATTTTGATGCGCGGTTCAAATGCGACATGGAGCCATATGTCGCCGATATCGTTTTGAAGTTGTTCAAAGGGCTCTAAATGGTGCTGCTTTTTATACACAAAGGACCACATCTCATCCATTTGGCATTCTTCGAGGTGTAGATGATGCATCAAGATGGAATCTACAAATTGACATTGAATTCCGGCTCGCAATGCACAACGGGAAACCGTATCTTTATCCACATCGAAGATACGGGCTGTTGTCCGAATACCGACTCCTTCGGCTAAAGCCTTAGCGATTCGACAGTAATCTTTCTCGTTGATCCTGACGTCCCATAGCGCCGTAGCGTGCCGAGCAGAGTAGCGTTTCCGGCAGAGTGGACACCGAAATATGGGCACGTTTGATTCACCATAGCAAGTGTGTGAACCAACAGTTGCACGGTTTACTCCAGAGGTGATAGTGAGAGATGAACAGGTTGTGCATCGTTCTATGAACGAGTGGTTAAAACCAAAAAGTCCACTCATCCCCTGATTTCGGAAATGCCTCATGAGAGCCTCGCTGCCACCATTGAGATGGATGAGCTCTCGGCCGTCTTGAAAGAAATCGTTTTGGCCGGTAGAGATATAACGCAAAGATTCGTACAATTGTTGAGTCGGGCTAAGGGGTTCAAAGAAAGATATTCGTGGCTTCGTCTCCAAAGCTCCTTTATTGACACGTTGATAATCTTCGAATTCTTTAACCTCGTGAACATTTATTTTTTTTTTGAGACACCATAATGTTGCCAGACGTGTTGGATCATTCTCACGGAAATTTGTACTTGATATCGATTCATTACGTCAGTGACCATTTTTGAGGCTGAAAGCTTCGGATTCATGGCTTTTTGGGCGATCAAATAACCGAGCACAATCTCATTAAGCTTTATAGGCTGAGGGCGGCCTCTTGGACGTCCCATAAGAGATGGGATACCACCTTGGATAAAGGCCTCATAAACCTTATAATATGTCGTTCTAGAAAAGCCAAAGCGCATGCAGGCGGAAGCTACATCACCACCTTCCACCTCGCATGAGCGAAGCAACTCGTATTTGACCTGTACGATATCTTTAGGATCGAAAAAGCCGCTTTGTTCCTGAAAGCGTTGGTCATGGACTTTTTCCGGAGTAAGATGAAGACAGCGAGCTTGTTGTAAAAAATTTGTATCAGCCATGTGTATCTCTCCTAAATAATCTGTGGTAATGAGTCGAGTTAAATATAGGTAGAAGAATAGCACATGGTTAATCATGTGTCAACTATTTAATTGCGTTTATGATGGGTGCAGAATGTAAGTGAAAATAATAACGATGTTATCCTGCATTAATAGTAAGTTTTTCAGCTATTAACTGATATACTTTAAAAAGCGGATGGTTTTTTGCGCAATTAATTGATTTACACATGATAGATTGTAAGGACTGAAAATCCTTAATTTATATCAGATGGGGGAACAACGCTATACATACACGATGGAAATTTTCAATTTATCAATAATATAAAGGTTGTCGTAATGTCCGCCCGTCGGGTGATGCAGAGCGTTA
>PIVU01000616.1 GCA_003354025.1 Nitrospirota bacterium | reverse complement strand
ATGTTATATTTGTTATTTGTCCGAATTTAGGTGCTTTTTTGTTGGTGATGAATTTGCATGGTGGACTCTACCATTTTTTGAGCTTCTAAGAATTTGGTTGCTCATGCAACCAATGGACCTTTACGTGGACAAGCGATTTGTATGGAGAGCTTGGTGATAAGTGTCCATTGCGCGCTGTGGACTCTACCATATTTTGCAAATGTTGCAATGAACTGTGGACTCTACCATATTTTGAACTCTTAAGAATTTGTTTACTCACGCATCCAATGGACACGTCCATGGATATACGATTTTGTATGGAGAGCTTGGTGATAAATGTCCATTGTATGATACATACTTGGCTGTATAGTATATTACATTATAATATAGGTATTAGGTATTAGGTATTAGGTATTATGTATTAGGGATATACAACTTGAATGAGAATGAGAATGCATGAAAAATACAGAAAAATATCTAACTACTAACTACTAACTACTAACTACTACACTACTAACTACTAACTACTAACTACTACACTACTAACTACTAACTACTACACTACTAACTACTAACTACTACACTACTAACTACTAACTACTACACTACTAACTACTA
>PIVU01000345.1 GCA_003354025.1 Nitrospirota bacterium | reverse complement strand
CATTGCATCAAGACCGTCCTCAGGACAGCAGCGCCCTGCCAATGCTGCCTTAAGCACGGTCGACGACTTCGTGGATGCGACAGACTGGTTCGACAACGAGGACGACGCCGATGTCGAGAAGGAGCTTTCCAACGACACCGAGGTGTCCAAGATGGACGTAGACACCTTCGAGGATGCGACAGACTGGATGAACGGCAAGAAGGACGACGTCGAGGTCGAGGAGGAGCTTTCCAACGACGCCGCATGTGCGGAGATGGACGTAGACACCTTCGAGGATGCGACAGACTGGATGAAGGGTAAGCAGTACGACGCTAGGGTCGAGTGCGGATTTGAGGTGCGCCGGCAGCTGGAAGAAGCTAAGGATAATGCAAGAGCAACGGCGCGCAGTCAGGTGGAATTAAATCGCAGGCGGTGCGCGGCGGCCATAGATCAGGTGAAGTCGAAGTTTGAGAACCCGCCGCGATTCGAGGGGCTGGACTGGATACGTGTGGGGGGGCAAGAGCCGCGGCAAACTGGAGAAGAAGACTGGGGAGTAGGGCAGTGGGAAGAGGGAATGGGGGAGCCGCCACCGCCGCCACCGCCGCCACCGGCGTTGATTCACTTCTCGCAGGAGCTCAACGGCGCGCACGTGGGAGGGATGGATTATCTTATTGAGTTGGCTTCGAACGCAGCAACAGAGATCGTACGGAGGGTCAAGGCAGATCAAGTGTGGCGGGAATGGATAGTGGAGGAGGTAGTCGCGCCATTGCGAGAAGCGAGGGCGGAGATGGAGGTGACCGACGCCGCCGCAGGTGCGGAGATTGAGATGCTGAAGAAGAGCGGCGGCAAAGGTAGCGGGAGTGGCGGCGACGGCGGTGACGGCGACGGTAATGACGATGGTGACGGTGGTGACGGTGGTGACGGCGGTGGCGGCGGCGGCGACGACGGCGGTGACGGCGGTGACGGCGACGACAGCGGTAACGACAACAAAGGTGGCGGTGAAGGCTGCAGTGGCAGTAGCGACAGCGGCGGCGGCGGCGGCGGCAGCGGCGGCGGCGGCAGCGACGGCGGCAGCGGCGACGACAGCGGCGGCGACGACAGCGGCGGCGGTGGCGGCGGCGGCGGCGGCGGCGGCAGCGACGGCGGCGGCAGCGACGGCGGCGGCGGCGACGACAGCGGCGGCGGTGGCGGCGGCGGTGGCGGCGGCGGCGGTAACGACAACAAAGGTGGCGGTGGAGGCTGCAGTGGCAGTAGCGACAGCGGCGGCGACGTCAGCGGCGGCGACGACAGCGGTGACGATGAGGCTGGCGACGAGGCTGACGACGAGGCTGACGGCGAGGCTGGCGACTTTGCATATACGACAGAGAAGAGGATCCGTTCGAAGACAAGGGATGTAGTGCGATCCCCCAGCCACCCCCCAGGGCCGAGCTATAGCGACCTCGACACCAAGAAGGAGAAAAAGCAGGCACGCTATCAATGGGCCGTTGGCTTTGCACGTTTCGAGGGTATTGGAAGTCGCGACTGCGGGTGTGAGTTACATTCTAAAGGATGCTATGGGTACATCATGGACAGAGTACCTGTCCAAGACCTAGCCAAGCTTTGCGTTGAGCAATACGCAGACAAGGCTGGAACATATGAGGCACGCATGGTCATGCTCAACACTGCAGCTGTGGAGGTGGCCCCCCACCTGTTTGATTTACACTACCGGCTCCACAACAATTACGAGGTCTGCAGGAATGCATATCTGTATTTCACTGCACTCTGCTCGAGCACTTTGCGTACATTGGAGTCCAACTTTTGTCTCGGGAAGCTGAATTACGGGCACAAGAAGCGCAAAAGCCGGCAAACAAAACTACATGACACCATGAAAGAGAGTGCGGCCGACTGGATTGAACGCAGAGTTCACCTACTAGCGGAAGAGCAGCCAAATAGTCATGGGTTAGTCCATGGGGAAGGGTCAGACTCTGACGATGGCTCCTATGTCACAATTCGCAACGATAAAGGGGAGTGGCAAGTGGTAGCTGACGACGTTAGTATAACGAAGAAGCGTCAAAGGAAAACGAGCCTCCAGAAATGGAAGGCAAAGAGGCATATGGATCCCGTCGTAAAGAAGGAGTGGCATGTCCACTACTGTAACGATATGGCGGCTCTGAGTATTGCCGTTGTCGCCGTAGCGGTCTTCAACACACTATGTAGAGAGGTGTTCAAGAGATTGAGCGTGTACATAAGGAAAAACAAAGGCTGTTCAAATGACTGTAAAGGTGTGTGGAGCAAAAAGCACGCACACGACGCACGCAATCCCCGCGGGCGTGTGCGCACTCACCACACACGCGCGCGCGCTGTGGGCTGAGTGGCCGCACTACGCCCTCCCCACAGCTGCTGGAAGCACATTGGTCTCTTGACTGGCGGTCTTAACCGACCGCCGCTCCCCCAGCGCAGTCAGCCCTTTCCAGGGCTGGCACTGCAAAACCCCTGCATGCATACTCCAC
>PIVU01000615.1 GCA_003354025.1 Nitrospirota bacterium | reverse complement strand
GGGAGCTGTACCGGGCGCAGCCTTACGACTCTTTGCATCTATTATACGGGGAATATCGTCGACTTTTGACCTTCCCTCTCCAACCTTAACAAGTGCGCGAACTATATTGCGTACCATTTTATAAAGAAAACCGTCAGCAATAATTGAAAAGTACAGTAAGGAGTCTTCTTCTGTAAGCGTAAGAGAATGAACCGTTTTTACCGATGTTGCCCTTTTATAGTTTGGAACTTTGGCAAACGAAGCATAATCAATAGTCCCTGTAAAATATGAACAGGCTTTATCCATAGCTTTAACATTCAATTTTTCAGGGACATACCAAACCTTTTCATTCATTTCAGATGGAAGCTTGGGGTGGTTCCAGATTTTATAGATATAACATTTCCCAATTGCGGATTCTCTTGCATGGAAGCTATCAGATACCTTCTTTAAACTGGTGATTTCGATGTTTTTCTCAAGGGCACTGTTAAGGTTAAACAAAGTCTCTTTTTCGTTGATATCTTCGGGAAGACGAATAGATGCGACTTGTCCCGTTGCATGGGTTCCGCGATCGGTTCGTCCTGATCCTTCAACATTATGGCGCAATCCCAAGCATTTTGTCA
>PIVU01000124.1 GCA_003354025.1 Nitrospirota bacterium | reverse complement strand
TGTATCTCACTTCTTAATGACTGGATCAACAAAAGTCCGTGTGTCCTGTTGCCGAATGAAAGGTTGCCATTTATCCGTGAGTGATCTGTATACATGATCGCAAGACCTACAAGATTATCATGAGCAATGTTATCACTGAAATCCCCCCTGTCCACCCACATAGTATGAACAGCATAGCGGGAGTTCTTTATATTGTTCCCAACAACAGTGGCATCATGACAAAGCTCCATATAAACCCCGTCCCTGCAGTGATTCATTGTATTGTTCAGAATACGTACACTTTGAGAGCCGGTAAGGTTAATACAATTCCCTCTCTTGTGCTTTGCCAGCTCTTTCCTGCTGACGATGGTATTGTTCTCGATCATCAAGTCCTTACCGTCCAGATTCCAGATCCCGAACATTACATTTAACAGTCGATTGTTTCTCACCGTTGCCCTGTCCGCCCCTTTTAAGATACGTATTGCAGTATCTGATGGAGCAAGATCTGCATCATTATATGTAAGAGTCAAACCTTCAATAATCACATCCGGTTTCGATATCTCAATAATATTTCCCTTTGAAGCAATAATAACGGGATTATCTATACCTTTTATATGAATACTTTTATTGATCTTAAAATTTTCTTTATATTCCCCCTGCATGACTTCGATCACATCCCCGTCCTGAGCCTGTTCCAGTGCAGATCCGATAGTCCTATAGTCAGTTCCGACAGTAAGGGTCTTTGTATATGATATTGATGGTAGAACAAGCAGCAGCAGAAGGGACATAAAGAACGTCCAACATCGAACGTCCAACATCGAATATTGAATGGGAAAAGATGAAGACAGAGAAACATGAGCTGAACGCTCAGCATTGGATATTTGTTTTTCATTCGACATTGGACGTTCGACGTTCGATGTTCGATGTTCATCTTTCCCTTCGTAATTCGTCATTATCTTTTCTTCTTCCTTTTAATCAAAACCGGACAAATATCCTGGTCCCAATAATTAACCTGACAGTCCAGGCATTCCATGCACTCACGTGTATCAATTATTCCATCCGGCATAATAGCCCTTGAAGCGCATGTTCTAGTGCATATCTTGCAGGTACTGCAAAAGTCATATCTCTTCAACTGCATAAATGGCACTTTCCTTATTAAAGAAGGTATTGCCAGCGCTGCCCCCAAAGGACAGAGATACCTGCAAAAGGATCGGAAAATTACCATTGAACCAATAGTCAGAATCATAAAGTACAGAACAAAGTACCACTCCCTGTTTAATTTCAAAACAAATGTCCTGAAGGGCTCAACCTCCGTCATATATTCAGAGAGCATAAAACTGTAAAACGAAGCGCCCAGTATGAGCATAAATATAATGTACTTCAGGTAGATCAATTTATTATTGATTCTTTCCGGCAGCTCAAACCTGCCTTTAGGAAATAGCTTATGATATATCTTGTTTAGCAATTCAAGCATAGCTCCATAGGGGCACAACCAGCCGCAAAATACCCCTCTCCCCCACAGTAAGATAGTCAGAATTATGAAAATAAAGGACAGAAATATAAAGGGCTCCATCATGTACAGCCCAATAGGGAACTGCCATTCTCGCAGTGCATTTACGAAAATGATAATATTTGTTGTCGTGGGCTGGGCCTTGAGCACAAGGCCGACATAAATAAAAGACACAGCGAGCATGCTGTATTTGAGTATGTCCAGGGATCTTTGGTTTTTCGACAACCTGTCCCTGAAGATCATGACTAAGGTTATCAGTATGAGAAATCCCGCAAAGAAGATTATATGTATTAGCCTTAGCTCCCATATCTGTACCCACAGAGGAGTATCCATAGTTACTCCAAAAACCGGTCAGGGATTTTATAATCGACACTGAATGATTTAAATTCCTTTTTGCCTCCTACTCGGTAAGGCAGAACAATAGTAAATTTAAACGGACTTGCTGCTTCAAAATCATCACCACGAACAATAAACACCCCGCCCTCTTTTATAGAAGGGGCATCCTCAGCCCTGATTTCCGTTAAATAACTGTAATCACTGTCCTTAAATGCATACCCTCTGTCCTGCTGTTCAATGCTGAACCTCTCAAAAATACCGCCCCGGGCAAATCCCGAGCCTTTAAATGACCCCTCACCTTTTGAGACAACAAATATGGCGGACTCACCTTTCTGCAGTTTATCGATTGTCTCTTTATAATATTTGTCGCCGATAACGTTTCTTCCAATAGACGGAACAGTCACAACACCAAAATACAGATCCAGGTAATTATCTTCTCCTTCTATACCGAGTTCTTCAGAAGTTACTCTTATATTTTTAACGCCCCCTGAATCCAGCAGCTCTTTCCATGTAAGGGCCGTAAATTTTTTACTTATACTTTGCTTGGAACCTTTAGCATATTCAATCATGCCTGTCTCAGAGGCCACCTTCCTGGCACTTCTAAAGATTATGGCATTATGAACAACAGCGGTGACTGTTGCTCCTGTAACCGCATCCAATGATATTCCCTTTCCAATTGTAAGTTCCTGTCTGATATTTTTACCTGGATACTGCTGCAGAAAATCAAGATAGTTCTGCTCTTTCAATCCTATTAGAACAATGGGTTCTGAATGGAACAGGATCTTTATACCCGTTATCACTCCATCCGCATCCATACCAATAAGGGTCTCCATATGCTTCCCCGAGTACCCGATAAGTTTTCCCGTCCACTCTTTCGATAATATTACATAACCGGCAAGTTCATCTCCCTTGTAGCCTTCCCAGTATCCTTTCTTTTCAACAAACCTTGACGCCTCAAGAACATCCCCGGGTTCAAATTCATACCTGTGTTCAAACATCTTCCATTGGGCAAGACCTGCCATTGGATAACAGAAGACAAATAACAGAATCAATAGCAATATCCCTCGTTTCATATTCCCTCTTTCGTATCTATTGGCAAATCATGTAGGGGCAATTCATGAATTGCCCCTACGTTTAATCGACACAGGGGCGTATTGCAATACGCCCCTACATATCATACCTCCACAATAAACCTCATCCTCATCTCAAGGTGAAGTGCATGGCAGAAGTTTGTACAGTAGATCCAGAAAACACCCTCTTTGTCTGCCTTAAATGTAACCGACTTTGTCTGGAACGGGCCGAGAACAAAGTTAATGTTGTAGTTGGAGATCGCCACACCGTTTGAGAGGTCAACTATTTCGTCATGGTTTGTCACAATAAGCGTAACTTTGTCTCCCTTTTTGGCCCTAACTTCCTGAAGTCCGAACAGCGGAGCATTTGCCGTCATCCTGACCGTAACATGGTTACCCTTTCTCTCAACACTATTCTTCGTTACTGCCAGCGGATGTTCAAACATCTCGACCCGGTGCTTTACATGGGGCTCAATTAATTCTCTCCTCACCATTATGCAGTCATGGGGTTCAATGTACGTTGGAGAATCATGAACATGCCTGATCTTTTCACCTGTTATGTCCGACAGCTGGTCGTTCTCAGGCTTCAACGGGCCGACATTGATATACCGGTCCTTTGAAATCTTGTTCAATGAGACCAGCCACTTTCCGTCAGCTTCCTTTGTCTCTGCCATTGTGGCCATAATGTGACCGACCTGGTAGTGAACATCAAGGACATCAACAATATGTGGATTGCTCTTCTTTGCCTCTTCGCCTCCCTTTTCAGCTTCGATTGCCTTTGCAATATTCCATTTGACATTCGTGCTGTCGATAAAGACTGATGTGATGGCGTTGCCTCTGCCGTCAAAAGTTGTATGAAGCGGACCTAGACCGATAAATGGATTTGCAACAATGCAATCCTCAGGTTTAATCTTTCCGGCAAACGCATCATCCAACCTGTCCAGTTCAACAACGGTGGTAGTAGGAGAAACTTTTCCACAGCATACAGCGTATTTACCGTCAGGTGAAATATTTACACCGTGAGGGTTCTTGGGAACAGGGATCCTTAATGTAAGATCAGATTTCCCCATCCTTCCGTCCAGGATCTTAACACCGTTTATTGTTTTGTATTTGCCGGCTGCCATCGCCTTCCTGATCCTCTCCCAGTTAAATACGATCAGGTAATCAAAGTCCGAAGCCAGCATTTCCGAGATTGTGACACCCTTTTCAATATTGTACGAAGTACACATTGAATATTTGCCTTTGTAATCGGTAGCAGCAAGGTCACAGTTTTCATCAACCTGTATCTGACAGACTACGGCCATCCTCTCGGCGTCTATTATGGTGTGCATACCATAATATTCCTGGGGGTTATTGAATGCAGCACTGTTGGAAGCGTTATTGGGCACAGGGGTCTGAAATTCACTGTTAACAACAACCCAATCCGTTTTGGGATAGCGCTGCGGAAAGAGACCATGGGCACCCTGGATATTCGGCACTTCCAGGATTCTGTCCACCTCCATATAATCAATCCTGATCCTCGCCACCCTGTTATTCAGCTTGTCATTCACAAAGAGATATTTACCGTCGTAAACACCGTCTTTATATGAACCATGCACATGGTGGGTATCTCCGGCGTCCTTACCTCTCAGCAACTTTTTACTCTCGTTCGTTATTCCCCACCCGGAGCCGCACTCCTTGTTAAAGACAGGGATCCTGTGAATCTCACGCATTGAGGGAACACCTATGATCCTAATCTCACCAGAGTGGCCGCCGCTCCAGAACCCGTAGTAATCATCAAGCTGGCCCGGGTGTACATCAAAGGACATCTTCTTCCCTTTGCTGCCCTTTTCCGATCTTGCCATCAGGGCGTCCTTGGGAAGCATTACACCTGCGCCGGTAGCAAGACCTGCGACACCTGCAAATTTTAGAAAATTTCTTCTATTAAATTTAATTGATTTTTTATCAGACATTGCCTATCCTCCTTTCTGAAATTATCAGTTACTTGACCTTTCCCATTAATTTGAGCGTATACGAAACGAGATGCCATCTGTCATCTTCCTTGAGAGAATCCTCATAGGACGGCATTCCTGTTCCGTCAAGGCCTGTAGTAAAGGTTAGATAGACATTTTCAGGTGATGATCCCCTTTTTAGAGTACCCGTCGTAAAGTTAAAGGGCAGTATCTTGTCTCCCCAGTCGTCTTTAAGATCATTAGCCTTGCTTCCGTCACCCTTTCCTTCATTGCCGTGACATTCCCAGCACTTCATGTCCTTATAAACTTTTTCACCCTTCATAACCGAATCGGCACTTCCAACCCATGACGGCTTTTTTGCGATTATAACATCGCAGAGGTCTTCTTCCTCCCACCTGGGAGATAAAGTCTTCAAAAATTCTATAACATCCTCCCTTTCCTTTTTAGAGACATCTTCATGTGAAGGCATGCCCGATCTCGGGATCCCTTCTTTTATAATCTTCATGAGATCGCTGTCATCAGGCAGACATCCCGTAGCAGTTGTACGAAATTTGAAGGTACCTACAGTTAAGTCCCTCGGATATATACTCCATATCAATCCACTCTTTTCGTTCCTGTGGATTACATCCATCAGCCCCTTGCCGTCACCCTTTGCACCATGACATATAACGCAATACTTCTGATAGACCTTTTTGCCGGAATCAGCGTCAGCTCCATACACTTCCCCAGTTACATTCAGCAGGGTCAATGATAGAATCGGAAAGACCAGAACCAGCAAAACTATTTTTAAAAACTTACTAAATCCATCCATTTTTAATCCCTCCCTTCTTAAAAATCTTAAGAACATAATTATCATTTAGAAGGTTCATAATTATTCAATTAAAAAAATATCCCCCTCCTTTCATGACTAAGTGCATCACGCTTTCATTTGCATGTAAGGGCAATTCCCGAAACGGGTCGATTCCGACATGAATTGCCCCTACGGTTTCATCAATTTCAACGTATATGAAACAAGATGCCACCTATCCTCTTCATTAAGTGAGTCTTCATAAGATGGCATCCCGGTGCCGTCAAGCCCTGTGGTAAAAGTTATATATACGTTTTCAGCGGAAGAGCCTCTCTTCAGGTCTCCTGTCGCAAAATTAAACGGAAGGATCTGTTTCCCCCAGTCATCTTTCAGGTCATTCGACTTCGGACCGTCGCCTTTCCCGTCATAACCGTGGCATTCACCGCACTTCATGTCCTGGTAAATCTTCTTCCCCTTAACAACAGAGTCTGCACTGCCTATCCAGTCCGGCTTACTGACAGCAATAGGATCGCAGGCGTCTTCCTCTTCCCATCTGTATGAAAAGGTTTTTATGTACTCTTTAGTGGCTTCGACATCCTCTATGGGGAGTTCTTTATGGGCCGGCATGAACGACCTGGGGACGCCGTTTGATATTATATCGATAAGGTCCTGATCATCGGACAGACATCCCGTTGGAGTAGTTCGAAACCGGAAGACGGCCATCGTAAGATCTCTTGGATAAATCTCCAGCACCCTCCCATTCTTTTCCGCCCTGCGAATGATACCGGAAAATCCATTTCCATCGCCGTTTTCACCATGGCATAAAAGACACCGTACTTCATAAACTTTTTTACCCTTTTCAAGCATTGCCTCATACTCTTCATCTGACATTTCCCCGCTTTCATCCTGGGCAAGGGGCATACCAGCAGGAATCATGACGATAATGAGCAACAGCAATACAAGTAATTTATTCATTCCATTCAAGCCTTTCATTATGCTAATCATTTCATATTCCCCTGATTATGTTTCATTTGTGCAAACGTCCTGAGATAGGCAACTATGTCCGCAATGTCCTGATCACTGAGTTTAAGTCCTTTTGCACCAAAGGGGACCATTGTTGTTCCCTTTCTCCCGTCACGAATGGTAATTGCAAGGAATTCAGGATCAGCGCTCTGGATAACGGGATTTGTCAGGTCAATGCCGAGATACCCCTCTCCTGCCCTGGCCATAATCCCATGGCATGAGGCGCAGCGGACATCATAGATCTCCTGCCCGGATTTCTTATTGACAGTAAAATTGGAATACCCGAAAGGAGCAGGTTTTTCTCCGGACCTGTTCCGCGTCATGTACGTTACTATCCTGTTAAGTTCATCATCGGTAAGGCCGGCTGCATCAGGCTTCCATGCAGTCATCTGGGTGTCCTTCCTCCCATCGTTTATTATCTTTTTCAGAAATGCATCATCAATTGTTCTAATAAAGTCAGGACTCATAACTGCGGGGATTGTTCTTTTAAACAGCTCATCATAAATACTGTATTTTCCATCGGTGTGGCAGGCAATGCAGTACATCTTGTACAGACTCTCACCATCTGCAGGTGTATCTTTGTAATTGCTTATCCGTCTGTATTGTTTGGGGATCTCATCAGTCTTGATGGTAAGCACATAAGTAGTCAGGAGATCCGCCTCTTCACCATTGAGAACAACCCTCATCTCACTGTCCGGAACAATCGCTCTTGGATCTACAAAATGCTCCTGCAGCCAGGCATAGGTTGTCTTGTCTCCTTCAACATGCCTGAGCGAAAAATAATGTTTAGGCTGGGACCCTATGCCGTCAAGAGCCTTGCCAAGGACTCCACCCACACCTGCAAGTTTGTGGCAGCCTCTGCAGCCTTTCTCTCTGAAAAGCATCTCACCCTGTGCGACCTTTTCAGCTCCACTATCTTTCAGCATCTCTTTGTCATGACATCTCGCGCATGCGCTTTCAATATATTTAGCCGGTAATATCGGCGTATCCCAGTGTGTATCAAGATCTGTAGCATGCGCCTCTTTTTTGTTTGTTGCCCTTCCCTGCCCATCGTGACAGACAGTGCATCCGAATTTCGCTATGGGATGATTATCCAGGTAATTACCGCTGTGCTGTTTATAGGGATGATCAGCCCCAGCCATCAGAGGGTTATCAACTCCAATATGGCAGTTCATACAGCGGTCAACTCTTTCAAGTGTGTTTAAATAAATCTGCTTATGACCAATTTGAAATGACTTTGCCTGTTCAGCAATCTCAGGGTCTTTCGCCTTAGCAATAAACATTTCTTTATATTCGGACTGATACTGCTTCCACTCAGGAGTTACCTCTTTTACAGTCGCAACGATCGAAAAAGCCAGAAGCACAATAGCTGAAGTCAATAACAGTATTAAATAAAACTTTCTGTACATAACACCCCTTATATTCAATTACTAATTAATAATTCTTTAGTTCGTCATTCGATATTCGATATTCTTTTTTTAATGAATAGGCCACTGATCATGAGACCAGAAAAAATCCCAGTTCGGCCCTCTTAGTTCTGTACCAACGTATGTCAAAATAATGTAGCTGAGTAAAAACATCGTAAAGAGCGCAATGGCTCCCATCCTTGTCGAGTTTGTTTTCTTGATTGTCCATATTGAGTATGCCATCATAAACCCGACCCAAATCGTTCCGGGGTTTACAAGCGTTATCAAAAGCTGAGGAACATCAGGCCACCAGTTCCTGAACCAGCCATAGCTGACTGTTGCGACAAGCAGTCCGACCAGCACAACTACACCCACGATAAAAGACTGGACTGCCACTGCCTTGCCCTGTTTGTTAGAAAACCAGATCCCCATGTAATGCGGTTCTCTGTCAAGGTACGGTATTAATCCCAGTCCTATCAGCGCAAGTGTGGGCAAACCTATTCCACCCATAAACGCTGAGTAGGACACCATCTCCTGAAGCCCTAGAAAATACCAGGGTGCTTTAGCGGGGTTTTCAGGTATCAGAGGATTGGCAAGCTCTTTCAGCGGCGCGTCCATATACATCGAGTATATTAGTATCCCGGCAAATGTGAGGAAGAAAACCGCCATTTCTGCGCGCAACAGATTCGGCCAGCTGAGCACCGTATTTTCTATGTCCTTGTCTACTGCCGGTGTTCTACCCTTAGCCAGTTCCATCAACCCGTAGGTCTTGTTGGTCGGGAATATCCCGCCTTTCTTTGTCGGAAGACCCGCTTCTTCTCCTTTGGGCTCAAATTCATCTGGCCTTGTCAGTCCTCCATCTTTCCTTATCCTCCAGAAGTGCACCCCCAGGAATATAAACATGATCAGCGGCAGAAGCATGATATGAAGGAAGTATACTCTCGGGATCGTTGCCTCTCCGGGGATCGTCCCTCCAAGGAGCATCTCTTTCTGCAAACTTCCCATATCAAAATATTGTGTTAATCCCAGGAAATCGGTTATCTCATTCGGGGACTTTGCTATGTTTGCCCCTATAACAAGCGCCCAGTATGACAGCTGGTCCCAGGGCAGGAGATAACCTGTGAAGTTTATAAAAAATGTAATCGCGAGGAGAATAATTCCTATGACCCAGTTAAACTCCCTTCCTCTTTTGTATGAGCTTGTGTATAAAACCCTTGCCATATGGAGAATGACAAATATTATCATCCCTTCTCCAGCCCACTTGTGGATATTCCTCGTCAGGTTGCCGGCAAAGACTACGTACTTGATGTCCTTTACTGTAGTGTATGCACTCTCTATGGATGGGCTGTAATAGATGGTCAACAGTATGCCCGACACAATGGTAAAGAAGAGCAGAAATAATGATATCAGCCCCATTCCCCAGGTATATGTGGGCCTTAATGTATTGATGTGGGTCTTTACTCCCTGGATGTGGAGAAAGAAATTGTTGAATATTATAGCTGAACGCGATTTGTCTGAATCAGGCTTGCCGTCTCTCAGGTAGGAGCCGCATAAATTGCAGCCGAGGTTTTTTGCATTCTCTATAAATTTACAGATTCCTGTTTTTTCCTGCTCACTCATTAAGTTCTCCCTCTTATCAAACCTTGAACTTTGTACCGATCTCTACTTCTTTGGCTGCATTGACCATGAGATTGCCATCCACATGCCTGCTTACTTCAAGCCATGGAAGGGGTCTCGGGGCAGGCCCGCCTATTACTTTGCCGCTTTTATCGAATCTCGAACCGTGGCATGGACACTGGAACCCCCAATCAACAGGTGCTATGATGCATCCCAAATGCGTGCATACATTGGATATTGCATGCATTCCGTCATTGTCTGCAAAAATAAAAACATTCTTGTCATCAAGCACCTTGACTGTTCCTATAGGGAATTCGTCGGGTTTGCCGATCTTGAATTTCCTTGATTCTTCATAGTGGACCGTAGCTTTTGTCATCCTGAAAATCCCGCCGAGGACTGTAAGGAATGACACAATTGCTGCTCCCATAGCCGCCAGGCTCAGAAAACCTCTCCTTGATAACCCGTCCTTTTTCGGAGCCTCATCACTCATTGACCAATTCCTCCTTAAATAAAAACCTCTCCATTGTGATGGCATCTACAGG
>PIVU01000614.1 GCA_003354025.1 Nitrospirota bacterium | reverse complement strand
TCTCTCTCTCTGTCTCTCTCTCTCTCTCTCTCTCTCTCTCTCTCTCTCTCTCTCTCTCTCTTCGTAAAAACCAGGAGTAGTAGTAGTAGTAACGGTAGAAGTAGTAGCAGTAGTAGTAGTGGTAGTAGTAGCAGTAGTAGTAGAAGTAGTAATGGGAGAACTAGTAGTAGAGGACGGAGTAGAAATGCCTCCACTGCACGGATGAAGGAATGTGCCTCCCGTGAACGGATGCGGGAATGTGCCTCCGCTGCATGGATGCGGGAATCAACCTCCGCTGCTCGGATGCGGGAATGTGCCTCCGCTGCACGGATGCGGGAATGTGCCTCCGCTGCACAGATGCGGGAATTTCCGTCCGCTGTATGGATGCGGGAATTCGCCTCCGCTATAAGGTTGTGGATACAGCAATGAGCCTCCCCTGCACGATGAAGTTTCCGGTCGTGGGAGGCTCCTGCTCTAAGCAACTCGAGTCTTACAACTAGTGCCTGACATCGAGTGCGGCAGCGGAATTACTAACCTCGCTGCGAGGGGGGTGGGTCTTGTGTCCCCACACTGGCGCATTAAACCCGGGTTTTAAGGTCACCAACACTCTGCGCTCCCCCTA
>PIVU01000123.1 GCA_003354025.1 Nitrospirota bacterium | reverse complement strand
AGCGGCCAGTCAGCCTTGCCGCAGCAATGAATGCCTGCAATGCCTCCGGACTTTTGGATATGTTTTACAATTTCCTGCAGCATCCTCGATGCTTCTTCATTGCTGACTCCTAAATAGGATGATGATCCTAGTGCTGAAAGTATGGGTTCATCTATAAAAATTAAAACTTTTTCAGCATATTTCTTCAGTATATCAATCTGCCAGGTGACCTTTCCTTTTAAAAGCTCCAGTGACAGCTCTCTCATTTCTTCATCAAAAAACAGGGGCCGTTTCTCCTTGTCTGTCAGTGACAGGGCAAAGGTCAAAGGTCCTGTAATGTGTCCTTTAACAGCATTGAATTTAAGATTCTGCCGATCCAGAATGTTTATGAAGGCGTAAAATCCAGCAGCAAACTCCTCTGAAATAGGAAATCCGGTATTGGCAGCTATGGCTTCATAAAATGCTGCCAGGGCATTTTCATCGGCCTTGTCTATATAAATATCCTCTCCCTCGATTTTTACAAAAGGGAATCCTTCGGAGTATTGAGGGGCCATGAGTTCAAGGAAGCTTCTGTGGGGCAGCTGGGGCCAGAACGGAATATCTACGGAATCCAGAATGATTTTACACGCTTCTTCTGCATCCAGATGTGGAAGACTGCCGATTCCTGTTGAATTAAAGCTCTGAAACATAACTACTAATCATACTCTATGCCGGCACTAACTTTCAAATACTTGACAGTATCACCGGCTAATTTAAATACATGATGCTCACAGATAATTTCAGAGGAAAAATGATAGATGAATGCAACCACCGGCCCTGTCTAACCTGTCAAGTTGATGGAAGCTCTGAGATCACTGACATATTGGAGGTAAACTGGCGGCGGATCAACGACTTCAACACCAATGCCGCTGCATACGCCATTTGACCTCTCCAGTCTGCTGATTTTGACAGGAATGCTTATTATTTCATCACTTGAGGGTATAAGTAGATCGAAATTAATGTTAACGGGAAAGTCGATTTTTGTGCTTATGAATAATCCGTTTTCAGAAATATTCCTAATAACCCCAAAATTCACTTTTGTCCCGCAGTAGAACTTTGCTTCAAGCTGGGTGTCAATCCTTTCATAAAATCGTCTTTGCATGTTCACTCTCAGGAGCCGACCTGGCTAATAACAGTTTAAAGACTTAGGGGTTAGAGCATGCGACATAGCCGCATTACGAGCTTGAGGAATATAGTGCTATAACTAGTTAATACTATACAGGCATATCAAACATCAAGAGTCTTATAGGGTCAATAAATATTTCTTATATGGAAATGTGGTTAACAGTCATGACTGGCCACACTTAACATGATGTTTTTAATCAATATATAATGTGTCTATCTGTTATCTTTACTTCCGGTGGTTTAGAACGGCTGTTTGAGCTGGCTCAGGACCTGACGTTATTTTCAGGACCGACCGTTGCATTTGTTATTTTAATATTTTCGAATTCGGATATTTTTTATACCACTTGCCCCAGGTTGTGTCATCTGAATCTATTTTGGGCAGCCAGCGATTGAAGTATTTGCCCTGAATCCCTTTCAGGCCTTTTCTGTAGGGGAACCAGAGTGTTTCCGTTTCTCTGTCATAGAGCAGGAATGTGTCTTCATAGGTCCAGCCTGAGGGAACAATTGTCAGGGCTTGATCATCAATCTTGCGGCTGTACACAGCCGCCAGGTCTGCAAGCGGTCAGTACCCGACTGCGACAGGTTTGTCGCCGAGAGTGCTGTTGGAAATTTCGTGACGGCTCAGGCGTGGAACTGAATATGCTTTTGAAGTTGTCCCGTCTTCTACTCCGATAATGCGCAGGTTTCCTGAAATACGGTCACTGCCTTCGCTCAAGTATGTGTCATCCAGGGGCGTAAAAGCATTCTTCCCCAGTCCGTAGTGAAATCTTTGAGGTTTGAACCCCAGCGATACTGCTTGTGTTACATCCCATTTATGGCCGGTCCGGTCGACTATATATGTTTTACCGCCCTCTTTTAGTACTTGAGAAAAGGCTGTTTTATCGACTTCTACGCATCCGATAAACATAATGACAAAAGCTGAAAAGATAATTCTCTTTATCATGGGAACCTCCATATGGAAAAGCTGCTTACTATAATTGTATTACAAAAAACAGCCTGTGCATAGGGTGTGTGTGCCAATAATCGCTGCCTGGATTAAGATAGTTTAACAATCAGCCGGTATACTTATATAATACAAGTAATTGGAGATGAACAAGGGATGAAAAGAGGTATATACATAATACTCATCATATGTGTTGGAGTGTCCCTGCTAACTACTGCAGATGCCCGTGATAAGGGGAAGCGAGTATTTACTAATCACGACCTGCAGGAATATGGAGGTTCTGCGGACCAGGACAAAAAGAAACCGGGAAGAGCTGTCCCTGAAAATCCATCTCGTGAAACTTATCGGCCGATGAACCCGGAGATGGTCCCGGCAACAAAACGGTATGTTATCCCTTATCAAGGGACTGCCAGGAGAATCATTATTCCCGTTACATTTAACCGCAGCATTACTGTTCCAATGCTTCTTGATACTGGAGCGCCCGGGATGTTTATATCAACTGAACTTGCTGAAAAGCTTGGTCTGCTGGATAACGATGAAGGGAACCTTGAAACTATTGCCGGCGGGATAGGCGGAACAATCCCTGCCATATTCACTATTATTGACTCCATTCAGGTCGGAGAAGCAGAAGACAAGTTTATTCCCACTACAATATCCGAACTAAAGATTCCCGGGTTTGAGGGGCTGGTCGGGATGGATTTTATGGGGAAGTACTCCATGCAGCTTGATACACGGAAACGTGAAGTAATTCTGGAAGAGCTTCCGGAAAGCCCTTCCAGACCGGCAGGCCATGACGAATTGTGGTGGAGGGCAACATTCCAAAGATTTAAAGCAACGAGAGACGGGTGGAGGAATTACAGAGAAGCATATCGTCAAGTCAGTGCTAATACCTCAAGCATGAAGAAGGTGAAAAGTATGATCGGAAAACAGCATGACAGGGCGGATTATCTATATAACAGGTTGAAGGTATACGCCAGTGAACATTCCGTTCCCCTTGAGTGGCGGTGAATTTCTTACATGATTAAAGTTTTGTTACCTGCCTCTAACTACTCCTGAAACAGATAGTTTGTAATTGTTCAATATTACAGGGCTTATCCAATTGTCCGCTCAGTGAGCGGACAATTGAGCTGGACCCATTACTTAGCTATAAGTGAAATAGACGGTGAGACACCACCAACGACACCAACAATACTAAAAAATGAACATTGAACATCGAACGTCCAACATTGAATATTGAATGGGAAAAGATGAAGAAACAGAAATGAATGTTAGCAGTTAGGTATTGGTCGCTTGTTTTCATTCGACGTTGGAAGTTGGACGTTCGATGTTGGACGTTCGTTCTTAAAAGTCTTTTTCTCTGCTGATTATATGCCGGGAAGCCGGCAGAGAAGAAATAGCCTACGCCCTGGATGGGTTAGAAGAGAAGATATTTATAGCAAAGTACAAGGACATGCTTCCGAGCGAAGAGAAAATAAAGAGGGCAATGAAGACATTATGATTAAGAACAAAATGACATAGCCTATAGAAATTAGAATTTCCTACCAGAATGTGCAGCTTAAAAGTTTATTCAAAAGTGCGGATTGGCATTGGAAATTATGATATCTCAATTTTGAATCTGATACCCCACAATAGGCATGAAAAAAAACTTTTCACGCTTACATTTTACTAAAACTGTAAAATGTGTAGGCTTGACCCACGGATTCATCCTTTTGAATTTACTTGTTAGAGTGGATATTAAGAGTAAGGACAACTTAATTCTGAACAATGGAAACCTTACATCACCCAATAGTATGTTGCCCTATCCACAGCAATAAACCTTGCATAACCTATTAAATATATTGTATTTTATTGAATCTTTGAAAAGTGAGTTGCCTCAATCCGACAGGGGAATAGTAAACAATTGAACTACAAGCTGAAATGGTTTGAGCTGGTTAAAAAGTGTTTTTCGCTAACAAAAGAGGGGAGGCGGCTTCTACCATATGATGTTCACTGAAGACTCAAGAGTCAAAATACCCTGTATCCTGCATCTTGCCAGACTTGGCTATCAATACTTATCTCTAAAAAAAGCCACGTGGGATGAAGGCACCAATATATTTCCTGAAATTTTCCGAGAATCTATTGATCGTATTAATCCCGGTATAAAAAGCGATGAAATTGAGCGTTTGCTTGATGACGTTAAACTCACGCTGGATAACGAGGACCTTGGCAAAGCCTTTTATGAAAAACTCACCGATCGCTCCGGCCTGAGGCTTATAGACTTCACAGACTTTTCCTCTAACAGTTTCCATGTTGTTACCGAGTTGACCTATAAAAACGGTGATGACGAATTTCGACCGGATATCACCCTGCTTATCAATGGCATGCCGTTAATATTTATTGAGGTCAAGAAGCCCAATAACCGTGAAGGCATTCTCGCTGAGCGTACCCGCATTATCAAACGATTCCAAAACACAAGATTCCGCCGTTTTGTCAACATTACTCAGCTAATGGTGTTTTCAAATAATATGGAATACGACGATGACTCACCGCAGCCTATCGAAGGAGCCTTTTATGCCAGTTCCTCATATGATGAGCCTATATTTAACTATTTCCGTGAAGAAGAGCGATTTGACCTTGCAGGTCTGCTCTCAGACGAAAATGATGCTTTAGAGAATTTCATCCTCAAGGACAATAACCTGAACGTCATCAAGCACAGTCCTGAGTTTGTAAGCAACAAATCAGCTGATACTCCAACTAACCGAATTTGTACATCACTGTTTAGCAGAGAGCGTCTTAAGTTTATTTTGCAATATGCTCTAGCCTATGTGAATGATTTCGACGGTATACACAAGCATGTGATGCGTTATCCTCAGCTGTTTGCTACTAAAGCAATTGAGAAAAAGCTGGATGACGGTATTAGAAAAGGCATTATCTGGCACACACAAGGCAGCGGCAAAACCGCGCTTGCCTATTACAATGTGCAGTTTTTAACCGACTACTTTCAACGCCGTTCTGTTATTCCTAAGTTTTACTTCATTGTTGACCGGCTTGACCTGCTTATTCAGGCACAACAGGAATTTTCAAGCCGTGGGTTGACTGTGCATACGATTGATTCCCGCGAGGCTTTCGCAAAAGACATAAAGGCCATTCAGGTGATTCATAATCATTCCGGCAAGCCGGAAATCACTGTTGTAAATATCCAGAAGTTCGAAGATGATCCTGATGTGGTGCGCACAGAAGATTATAACGTCAACATTCAGCGTGTCTACTTTCTTGATGAAGTACACCGCAGCTATAATCCCAAAGGAAGTTTTCTTGCGAATCTGAGCCAGTCAGACCGGAACGCCATCAAGATCGGTCTTACAGGGACACCGCTTCTGGGCACTGATAAAAATTCCCGAGCTCTCTTCGGTGACTATATTCATAAATACTATTACAACGCCTCCATCGCTGATGGCTACACGCTGCGCCTGATCCGGGAAGAAATCGCTACCAATTACAAAATCGCCCTGAAAGAGGCATTAGAGGCAGTGAAAGTGCAACAGGGTAATATTGAGAAAAAGCATACCTATGCCCATCCCCGTTTTGTAGAACCCATGCTGGATTACATTGTCGAGGACTTTGCAAAAAGCCGAGGCGCTCTGAATGACTCCACAATAGGCGGTATGGTGATTTGTGACAGCTCTGAGCAGGCAAAGCAGATGTATGAAATGTTTGAAGATAACTATGCATCTAAACCAGAGATTGACCATGTTAGTGACTCATATGAAGAGTTGCCCAAAGTTGCCGAAGATAATCATAGCTTCGTTGAATATAAGAAGCAGGCAAATAATGTAAAAACTGCCGCGCTGATCCTTCACGATGTCGGCAGTAAAGAAGATCGAAAGGAATGGGTCGAAGATTTTAAGGCAGGCAAGATTGACCTCCTATTTGTCTACAATATGCTGCTAACCGGGTTTGATGCCAGGCGGCTTAAGAAGCTTTATCTTGGCCGTGTGATCCGTAAACATAATTTACTGCAGGCCCTGACACGGGTCAACCGTACCTACAATGAGTCCCGCTATGGTTACGTAGTAGATTTTGCCGATATCCGCAAAGAGTTTGACGCCACTAACAAGGCCTACTTTGAAGAACTTCAATCAGAACTAGGCGACGAAATGGAGCACTACTCCAATCTATTTAAATCAGCCGAAGAGATCGCGCAGGAGATTGAGCAGATCAAGGACCAGCTCTTTCGATTTGATACAGAGAATGCTGAGGTCTTCTCTCAGCAGGTTAGCCAGATACAGGACCGTGCTACTGTACTGGCCCTGAAAAAGGCGCTTGGTGACGCCCGCGGACTTTATAACCTGATTCGTTTGCAGGGTGAGTATGAATTTTTGCAGCATCTGGATTTTCAGAAGCTCAATCAGCTATACCGTGAAACAAGCAATCACCTTGATCTCCTGAACCTGAAAGAAAGCCTTGAAAACCAAGCCGACACTACTAACCTGCTCAATGTCGCACTGGAAGATGTGCTCTTCATGTTCACTAAGATAAAGGAAGAAGAGTTGGTAATTGCGGACAAGCTCAAAAATACCCTGCGCCAGACCCGTGAGGCTATGGCAGGTAACTTTGACCAGCAGGATCCCAGATTTATCACGCTCAAAGAAGAGCTGGAGCGGCTTTTCAAAAAGAAAAACCTCAATGAAGTCACACAGAAAGAGATGAATGAAAATATAGACACCCTAAACCAGATTCATGAGAAGGTCAAGGAGCTGAACCGTCAGAACAATCAGCTCAGGGCCAAGTATCAGGGTGATGCCAAATATACCCGCATTCACAAGCGCCTTCTTGAGCGTGGTACACTATCGGAATCAGAACGCCGCGTCTTTGATGCCCTGAGCGGCGTAAAGGGCCAGGCCGATGAGCAGGTGCTGCAAAATACCCAGCTCATGGACAACGAGAGCTACTTCGAGCAAATGATGATGCCTATGCTGATCAGTCAGTTTAAGAACCGCCACAGAATCAATCTGAACGCCGACGCATCGCGATATATCAATCAGCTCATAGTCAATGAATACGTAAATGAATTTAAATCAGGCAGCAGAAGAGGAGCGCATACGTGGTAACACAGGATTTTAACAAAAGAACGAGAGAGTTGATAGACAACTTAAAAGGCATAACTGCCGCCTACGGCCTAGGTAATGACGGCAACGAGTTCAAGATCATAACCCAGGTATTTCTCTACAAGTTTCTCAATGATAAATTCGCCTTCGAAGCAAAAAAGATTAATCCTGATATTGCAAAAGCAGAAAGCTGGGAAGAGGCCATTACCTCTCTGAGTGACGAAGAGCGGGACATGCTCCAATTGCAAATGGGTCCGGACACTGCCCGTTTGAAGCCGGAGCATTTTATCTCACACCTCTTCAGCAGGCAGAACGCGCCTGAGTTTGCAAAATTATTTGACGATACCCTGCGCGATATCGCCATTACTAATAACGAGATTTTTGCTGTCAAAACTGACGGTGGTACCAAGATCACACTCTTTGACCGGGTGAGCGAATATGTCACTGATAGACGGGATGACTTCTGCCGCGCTGTTATCAATAAGCTGGTAGAGTTTAGCTTCGAACGAATCTTTACCCAGAAGTATGATTTCTATGCCACCCTTTTTGAATACCTGATTAAAGACTACAATAAGGACAGCGGCGGCAAATATGCCGAGTATTACACGCCCCATGCAGTGGCCAAGATCATGGCCGCTATTCTGGTGCCGGAAGAGCAGCAGGGCAAAGTTAAAAATGTAAGCTGTTATGACCCCTCGGCAGGTTCGGGAACCCTGCTTATGAATATCGCCCATGCCATCGGCGAGAAGCGATGCAGCATCTATTCACAAGATATTTCACAAAAATCCTCAAGTCTCCTGAGGCTTAATCTAATTCTGAACAACCTGGTTCACTCCATCCCTCATATCATTCAGGGTAATACGATGCTGCACCCCTACCATAAGGACGGCAAGGCGCTGAAAAAATTTGACTACATCGTCTCTAATCCACCCTTCAAGATGGACTTCAGTGATTTTCGTAATGAGCTGGACACCAAAGAACATCAGGAACGCTTCTTTGCTGGGATTCCAAAAGTGCCTGCCAAGGTCAAAGAAAAGATGTCCATCTACCAGTTATTCCTCCAGCACATCATATATTCGCTCAAACCCGGCGGCAGGGCGGCCGTAGTCGTGCCCACCGGATTTATCACCGCGCAATCCGGAATAGATAAGAAAATTCGCCAGAAACTGGTAGATGATAAAATGCTCGCTGGCGTCGTCTCCATGCCGAGTAATATCTTCGCTACTACAGGAACCAATGTCTCCATTCTGTTTATTGACCGTGCTAACAAAGAGGATGTAGTGCTTATAGATGCATCCAATCTTGGGGAAAAAATCAAGGACGGCAAGAACCAGAAGACACTGTTAAGCGAGGATGAGGAAGACCGGATTATTGACACCTTTAATGGCAAGCATTCTGTGGATGATTTATCGGTGGTAGTTAGTTACGAGGAGATCTCTGCTAAAAACTACTCGTTAAGTGCAGGTCAGTATTTTGAGGTGAAGATCGAGTATTTAGACATCACTCCGAAACAGTTTGCTGACAAAATGAATGGTTTTAGTGATAATCTGGATAAGCTGTTTAAAGAGTCTGGCGAGCTGGAACAGGAAATTAAGAAGCAGTTGGCGGTATTGAAGTATGAGTAAGTGGCCAGTTACATCTCTGCGCAACAAGATACATATCAAGCATGGGTATCCATTTAAGAGCGAATATTTTTCTGACAATGGAGCTTACATCGTTCTAACGCCAGGAAATTTTCATGAAGAAGGTGGGTTTAAACGTCAGATTGGGAAAGAAAAGTTTTTCATTGGTGATGTGCCTCAAGACTATCTTCATAAGAAAGGGGATATAATTGTTGCAATGACTGAGCAGGCCGAGGGCTTACTAGGTAGTTGTGCCATCGTGCCAGAGGATAACTTGTACCTACATAATCAGCGATTGGGTTTAATTACAGTTGATGAAAAACGAGTAAACATATCATTCGTCTATCACCTATTTAAGTCAAAATCTGTTCGAGAGCAAATTCGATTTTCTTCTTCTGGTTCCAAAGTGAAACACACTTCACCTGAGCGCATATACGATGTAAAAGCACCGTTGCCTGATGTTAGCGAGCAAGAAAAAATAGCCGCCGTCCTTTCCGCCCTCGATGCAAAAATCGAACTCAACAACCGCATAAATGCCGAGCTGGAGGCGATGGCCAAGACCCTGTACAACTACTGGTTTGTGCAGTTTGACTTCCCCGACGAAAAGGGCAGGCCCTACAAATCCTCCGGCGGCAAGATGGACTATAACGATACTCTTAAGCGGGAGATTCCTGAGGGGTGGAATGTTGGAGTGATGAGTGAATTAATAGCAAGCGATAAAACTGGCGACTGGGGCAAAGAAACTCAGCAAGGGAATTACACTATGAAAGTCGAGTGTGTAAGAGGTACAGACATTAATGGCTTGAATGGGCAGGGTGAAGCGAATCCCCCCACTCGATTTATTTTGGCTAAAAATGATAGTAAGATTCTAACGCCTTATGATCTTATAATTGAGATTTCTGGTGGAAGCCCATCACAATCTACCGGGCGGCTTGCTTTCATTACAGAGAGGACACTGGATAGGTTTGATTTACCGTTGATTTGCTCAAATTTTTGTAAAGCAATAGCGCTAAAAAGTAATGATTACTTCTTTTACTTTGTTTGTCTATGGAACTCTGCATACGACAACCAAGTATTATTTGGATGGGAAGGCAAAACTAGCGGGATAAAGAATTTGTTATTTGACTCTTTTGTGTCAGGATATCAAGTGGTTATTCCGCCCCATAATATAGTTAAAAAGTTTGGAGATGTGTTGTTGCCGGTTCAGAATAAAAGACAGATAAATTTGGCAGAGAATCAGCAACTATCAAAGCTCCGCGACTGGCTCCTCCCCATGCTGATGAATGGCCAGGTCACGGTGGCATGAGGGATGATAACTTATGACTGTTGATCGATCAACTGAATATCTACTGAGCCTGCTGAAGGAATTGCGCAAGCTTCCAAAGGAAACCGAGTGGGTTGAGTTCAAGCACAACAATGACAACCCGGAGGAGATCGGTGAGTATCTCTCTGCGCTGGCTAATGCTGCT
>PIVU01000344.1 GCA_003354025.1 Nitrospirota bacterium | reverse complement strand
TGAAGTATACAAAAGGCGGCGGCAATCTTCTCTGGCAGAAGAAATATGACGGGACAAACGGTAAGGATGACAGGGTAGTAGGCGTAGGTCTTACATCATCAGGTGAACCGGTTGTTGCGGGATATACAGATGAATGGACAGGTGCTGCAACGGACTACGATTATTATGCTATCAAATATGATCCGGGGCTTTTAAATACTCCCACATCTCTTTCAGCTACGGTAGCATCAACTTCTCAAATAAACCTTGCCTGGACAGACAATGCTTCAAACGAGGACGGTTTCAAGATTGAAAGAAAAGTGGGTGATTTTGGTACCTACTCACAAATAGATACAGTTGGTGCGAATATAACAACTTACAACAATACAGGACTGACATCAGATACCAAGTATTACTACAGGGTGAAGGCCTACAATGCAGGACAGGGAGATTCATATTACAGTAATGAGGACTATGCTGTTACAACGGTGCTCTCTTTAAGTGCGCCGGCTACAACATTTATCTATAACAGTCCTGACGCAGGTGATGATTATGCCGTAGGGCTGGATGCCGGGCCTGACAATATTCCTGTTGTAACAGGTTACAGTTACAGGAGTTCTGGGCAGTTTAATTACTATACGATAAAGCTTCATAAAGATAATCTTACTGAAGTCTGGAATGCATCATACGACGGCGATCTGGAGCAGGGTGATTATGCGCAGAGCATAGTGGTTGATAACAGCAATAAGGTCATCGTTACCGGTTATTCGAAGATATTCAGTATGGTCACATATGTAGATACAGATGATATTTATACCGTTAAATATCCTTCGACCGGCGGGACTGCGGAGTGGTTTAAGACCTATGATCCACTCGGAAAGAGTGACCATACGACTGTTGTAAATGTTTCGGTTGACGGTTCCAATAATTATGTAGTTACAGGATACGGCAGGAACGCCAATGATAATGAGGATATATTCGTCATAAAATATCTATCCAACGGGACTCAGTCCTGGGCTATGACACCCTATGACGGATCGGGAGCGGGACATGACTATCCTACTGATGTTGCCTTTGATTCTTCCGGGAACGTTGTTGTTACCGGTTATGTAACAAACGGAACGGATAACGATTTTTTTACCAGGAAATTAAACGGCAGCACCGGTGCCCCCATATGGACGAAGGTCTATAATATTGCAGGCACAGGGAATGACAGGCCGCAGGCAGTGGCCGTTGATTCTTCGGACAACGTGTATGTAACGGGCTACGCACTGACCGCAACTGGCGATAATGACTTTTATACTATTAAATATGACGGCACAAACGGTACATTGCTATGGGAGAAGTCCTTTAACGGGCTCGGAGACGGCGCTGATGAAGCAAAGGCGATTAAGGTGGATCCATATAATGACGATGTGGTAGTGGCCGGAACGACCCTAGCAGGAGTTGGTAATAATGAGATTCATGTTATACGGTATGACACTGCTGGTAATAAAGTATGGGAACGCACAGTTGACCAGCCGTCCAGCAATGACTATGCCGTAGCAATGGTAATGGATGTTTCCGGTAATGTTTATATTTCAGCAGACACGGAAGCCGGGTCTGATAATGATGTGTTATCTGTAGCTTATGATTACGCCGGTACTTATATGGGAGGTGATTTATATGAAGGCAGCGCTAACAACGATGACTTTGCCGTAGATATTGCTGTAAATGATCTGGGTGAAGCATATGTGGCCGGATATGAATTTAATGCCGGCGGCAACGTGGATTACCTTGTATATAAGATAGCTGCCGATGACAACCATGCTCCATATCCCTTCAGTGTATCATCTCCTGATTTTACTCAGATAGACCTTTCATGGACAGACAATGCAACAGCAGAGGATGGTTACCGCATTGAGAGGAAGATTGGAGACTGTGATTCTGCAAATTCATTTGGGCTGGTCACGAATGCGGCTGTGAATGCTACATCATATTCTGATACCGGATTAGCTACAGGTACGGCATATTGCTACAGGGTACGGGCCTATAAAAACAGCGGGGACAATTCACGCTGGCAGGAGGACACGGCTTCAACAGCGACACCTCCACCTCCAAGCAGTTTTAATGCGACAACAGTGAACACCACACAGATTAATCTGTCATGGACTGACAATACGTCCGGTGAAACAGGCTTTAAAGTTGAAAGGTGTGAGGGCGGAGGCTGCAGTGATTTTGTTCAGATTGGTACAGCCGGGGCAAATGCAACGTCTTATTCAGACACAACTGTATGCAATGCCACAAGTTACAGTTACAGGGTTGTTGCTTACAAAACCGGAGAATGGAATACTGTGTTCAGCAGTGAGGACACTGCTGTGACATCTGCTATTTCAGCGCCTACAGTATTATCGGCAACGAGGGTAAATGAAGCCCAGGTTAATCTCTCATGGACTGACAATTCCAGTGATGAAACAGGTTTTAAAATTGAAAGATGTGAGGGCGCATGCGGAGGCGGATATACGGAGATTGC
>PIVU01000343.1 GCA_003354025.1 Nitrospirota bacterium | reverse complement strand
TGCCGATACTCTGGGATTGTGATTTTTTATTCGGGCAGAAGAGTGCATCCGGTGAAGACACCTACGTACTTTGCGAGATCAATGCCAGCAGCGTAGCACCATTCCCGGAATCAGCTCCTTCATACATTGCCGAAGCGGTACTCGCTCGTATCTAAAGTGAAATTAGAAGAGTGAAGGGTGACACCATCCAAACCACCCAATCTAAAACATCATCTCCCCGGATTCAGATATTTATTACAGAACAGTTTTTCTGGTAAGCTATTATTAAGATAACTGTCTCAGAAGGGTTTATTATGATAGATTGGATAACTGATAACTGGTTCCCGATATTATGCATAGGAGCATTTGTTGCCTTGCAGCTTTCAGGTCATGGCTGAGGAAGTTCATGTCATATCGGGAAAGATGACAAACAAAAAAAGAATTGCAAAACTGAAGATTCATGTAAGTAATTCAGACTGATCAATCATTAGTCACAACATGGGTGACACCACCTATTAATTACAAATTACGAGAAAAGACAATTGAGTAGTTAGAAGTGTGTCGGCAGGGTCGGGGAGGAGCTTTTTTCACTTTCTGAGACGCAGGAATCCCAGCACTGCTCCGCCGGTTATGAAGAGTACCGAGCTGACCGGTTCAGGTACAACAGGGGCATCGTAGGTTATACGCATGGGGTTGTCGTTCAGAGTAATCCAGGCGCCTTTATTAACTGTTTCGAGAGGCATAATACTCCAGAAATAGGAATCCCCCAGGTCCATATTAACATGATAATCGACCGGAATCGTAATGTTAGGATTGTCTCCCCAATTGGTGGTACCTGTATCCCGGAATGTCTCAAAAGGGGCGTCTATGATCTCGTCTCTTAATGAGATGTACTGGTTTTCGGACTCATCATAAAGACCGATTACAAACCGGACATCCATGGGATAAGATATGTATGACTCCGTGCCTGGATTCCACCCTGCCCACCACATTTTTAAATTGCCCGTAAAATCTATATCAACATTGTCACCAACGGGGTTTGTCCATCTGATAAGTGTAGAGTAATACGGGTGAGGGAAGCCCGGACCCATATTATATATTTGATACCCCTGCCAGAAATTGACATTCTGGTCCCCTGCACTGAAATTGTGCTGATCATCTCCCCATCTTGGGGGATCGTAGACAGTACTTGTCAATGCGGTAGAGTTCAGGAAGTCCTGGTTGGTAAAATGTTCATAGCTCCAGACATTGTTGCCTGCCTGGTCATTATGGGGATTGTCAATGCCCGAGTAGTCTGTATACCTGTCCCACTCAAATCCGTTGGAATACTGTGCATTAACAGGCAGTGATAATAAAAGAAATATTACAAAAGTTAAAACTGCGTTATATAATTTCAGTGTTTTCATTTGCATATAACCCTCCGCTTATTAATTCTGCAATCTTCGTGCCATGACATAAGTCGCTGATTTTATTAAACCTTGAAAGGCCTGTCTGCGTGTCATTACGCAAAGGGGTGCTGGTTTTCCCTACTGGAAGACAAGGTTTGGGAGGTGAAAAGTTAGAAGTTTGAAGAGTGAGGTTTGAAGTGTGAAATGAAATTAGAAGAGTGAATTTGTCTTGTGGATAAATTAGAAATCTATTACACTATTTCATTGGTTCTTAACTCCTTATATTTATTGAATATTGTTTTTGCCTGCATTGGTGATCTTATTTAACCACCATTACTTAAAGAACGAATTGTAATAACGATGGATTATAATTTTCACTTCGATGTTATTTGGCGGAATTGGGATGTATTAGCCTACGGAGCCTGGCTGACGGTTCGGATTTCATTTATTTCTATAACGCTGGGATTGCTGGTTGGAATTGTTTTGGCTGGTTTGCAGACATCCCGCTGGAAACTGTTTACTGTGCCCATTGCGGCCTATATCGAGATTATTCGCAATACTCCCTTTTTGGTGCAGCTCTTTTTTATCTATTTCGGCCTTCCGAGTATTGGTATTCAATTGACGTCGGAGCAGGCGGCTGTATCCGCCATGGTCATAAATCTGGGGGCATACGCTACCGAGATCGTACGGGCCGGTATTGAGTCGATCCACAAAGAACAGATTGAAGCGGGTCTTGCCCTTGGTTTTTCGAAAATCCAGGTCTTCAGGCATGTTGTTCTCATGCCGGCTTTGAAGAAAGTGTATCCATCGCTGACAAGTCAATTTGTCCTTATCATGCTGGGCTCGAGTATTATTTCCGTAATTTCCGCCGAGGAATTGACCTTTCAGGCTAATTATCTGCAGTCGCGTACCTTTCGCAGTTTTGAAATCTACTTTGCGGTAACGTTGATATACTTGGCGTTATCCTATTTATTTCGCGCTGTTTTTAAATTTATATATTCACAGACATTTAATACAAGAAGTCAGGACGTTGGTTAAGATATGAGAGAATTCGATTTTATCGAGGTGTTAATGCAACTGCTGGTGGCAGCGAAATGGACAGTGGCCCTGTCTTTCATCGCGCTGACTGGCGG
>PIVU01000342.1 GCA_003354025.1 Nitrospirota bacterium | reverse complement strand
TGTATGACGGTTTATACAACATGAATATACCGATGGTAATGACTCTTCACATATCCACAAAAGACAGCTTATTGGGAGGGGATTATCAACGCTGGTGCAGTCCTCTTCTATCATCTCCTCTGGTATATTGCGCTGCCATAAGCGAATATCAGAAAAGGCAGTATAATCATTTGGTCAACGCAGAGAATGTTGTGCATCACGGCATTGACGTTGAAGAGTTCCCTGTAAAAGATGAGCAGGATAAAGGAAGTTATTTATTCACTATCGGCAGGGTAACCAGTGACAAGGGGCAGGACAGGGCTATAGAAGTTGCAAAAAGAACAGGTTCTAAACTGATCATTGCCGGCAATGTCCAGAACAAACCCCTTGATCGAGCTTTTTTTAAAGGCCTGGAAAAATCAATAGACCTGTCGGTTGAAGTCGGCAGGCATCCGGTTGATAATGACTATTATGACAAGGTAATAAAGCCGTTAATGGACAGCGACAAGCAGATCATCTACATAGGAGAAATCAACAGCGAGCAAAAAAAACAGTGGTACCGGCATGCCAGGGCTACTTTATTCCCTATACAGTGGGGTGAGCCCTTCGGACTGGTCCTTGTAGAGTCAATGGCATGTGGTACGCCGGTCATTGCATTCAATAAGGGCGCTGTTCCGGAAATAGTGTTGGACGGCAAAACCGGGTTTGTGGTAGATTCCATGAATGACATGATTGAAGCAGTCAGCCGAATAGATAGTATCGATCCAGGCGAATGCAGGAGACATGTGCAGAATAATTTCTCTATAAAGAGTATGTCCTTGAACTATTCAGAATTATATCATCAAATACTGGGTGATCATAAAATATCAGACAGCCCACACATGCATTCATCGGGCCAACTATTAAAACCTATACCTGGCAGCACAAAGGCTGCATAAGATATCATGCCAAAAGACCTTCCTGTAAGCAACGGCAATCTTCTTTTTAACTTTGATTCCGATTATCAGATCAGGGATGTGTATTTCCCGTTTATAGGACAGGAGAACCATTCAAAAGGAGACCCTTTCCGCTTCGGAGTATGGGCGGATGGACGCTGTTCCTGGATGGGCCCTGAATGGGAAAAGGACCTAAGGTATCACGATAACAGCCTTGTTACTGATGTTATTCTGAAAAATAAATCACTGGGCCTGGAACTGCGCTGCCATGATGTGGTTGATGTAGACCTCAATGTATATATAAAAAAAATCGAGGTCACAAATCTTCAGGACAATGAGCGAGAGGTCAGGCTCTTTTTCTGCCACGACTTTCATCTTTACGGTTATGACATCGGAGACACCGCCTATTTTGATCCACGGCCCCGTTCGATCATACACTATAAAGCCAACCGTTACTTTCTCATTAATTGCTGCAAGTCCGGGAAGGATGGTGTCAACCACTATGCCTGTGGTGACAAGGAAGTGCCGGGCCGGGAGGGCATATGGAAAGATGCCGAGGATGGAGAACTCAGCGGTAACCAGATTTCATGGGGTTCTGCTGACTCTGCTATTGGAATATGGCTGCATGTGCCTCCGGGAGGGAAAGCTGCGGCTCATTACTGGATTGCAGCAGGAACGCATTATGATGAGGTGGCGCAGCTTAACAGGGATGTTATAGAGAAGACTCCTGACGAGTTGATCAAACGCACATCAGATTACTGGAAAGCCTGGGTCACAAAAGAAGCCAGATCTTTCGGAGACCTGCCTGAATCTATCATTAACATATACAATCGCAGCCTTCTTGTTTTAAGGACCCAGATAGACAACAGGGGAGCAATTACCGCTGCAAATGATTCGGATATAGTCCGTTTTGCGGGTGATACATATTCTTACATGTGGGGACGCGACGGTGCCTTCGTAGCCGCTGCGCTGGCAAAGGCCGGTTACACTCATGTATGTATGAAATTTTATGAATTTTGCGCCCGTGTTCTTACAGAGGAAGGATATCTTTACCAGCATTACAATCCTGACGGATCACTGGCCAGCAACTGGCACCCCTGGATTGTGGATGGAAAAGCAGTTCTTCCAATACAGGAGGACTCTACGGCTTTGATTCTCTGGTCCCTGTGGATACATTATGAGAGTTCTAAAGACATAGAGTTCATCAGGCCGTTCTATGATACGCTTATTAAAAAGTCTGCCGACTTTATGGTAAATCACCGTGACCCTAAAACTAAACTGCCTATTCCCTGCTATGATCTCTGGGAAGAGCGTTATGGAGTGCACACTTATACTGTAGCGTCAGTGATCGCCGGTCTCAGGGCGGCAGGTAATTTTGCAAGACTCTTTCAGGATGCATTACTGGCAGATAAATATGATAAAACAGCAGAAGAAATAAAAGCGGGGCTTACTAAGCATCTCTACCACAAAGGACTTAAGCGGTACGCCCGCTCCGGTTACAGAAAAGGTAAAGGCTATGAACTCAATGAAGTGATTGATGTCAGTTTAACAGCACTTGTTATCCTGGAAGTATTGCCTCCCAATGATCCGAGGAT
>PIVU01000613.1 GCA_003354025.1 Nitrospirota bacterium | reverse complement strand
AGCTTTTCATTGACGCTTGGCATTTTTGTTACTTCGATGAATGCCTTTTCTTTACCTTTATCTACGTGCTCCCTTAATTGCAACATCTTCGCTATCATTTTTGCGTCTCTTCGATCGTTCCTCCATTCTGCTCCAAACACATCCTTGAACCTTCTTAGCTTGAGATTGTCCACGTTGTATAATCTAAATTTATTCTCTATCAACAACCGGTCAAATGGAGTCCCATATCCGTTCTTCCCTTCCATTGCAAATTCTATAGTCACTTTTTCCTTTGCTTCTATTTCCCTGAATTCTTCTATCGCTTCATGAAAGTCACTGAACTTTTGTTCTACCTCCCGGTCATACAATAGCTCTTCTTTGTCATTCATGATTATTACATGATGCCGTTCACTGCCTACGTCAATCCCGCCTACCAAGCTCTTCATTTCTTCTCTCCTTCATGTTTGAGATTTTATGGCTCGCCAATACCGTTGATCCCGTCTATAAATAGCCACTGATAGGCAACTTCCCATTAGACAGGGTATTAACTGGGAGCACCCGGCAGTTCAGGTCGAGTCACTGTCATTAGACGGACACCACCAGCCACAGATGCTCCCATTGCCATTTAT
>PIVU01000122.1 GCA_003354025.1 Nitrospirota bacterium | reverse complement strand
GGAAATTTCAGGCCGGCACAAAAAGATGAAGTGAAGGACATACTGGGCGTTGAGGCAGGATTCATCGGCCCGCACAACCATGAATTGAAAATCATTGCAGATAACTGCCTGAAGGAAGGCATCTATATCACAGGTGCAAATAAAGCAGGTTTTCATACAAAAGGCATTAAGCCTGGAGAGCATTTTAAAGCTGAGTGGCAAGATATTCATGTTGCAGTTGGAGGAGAAGGGTGCCCTGAATGCGGTGAAGCGATGAATGAAAAGAAGGCCATTGAGATCGGCAATATATTTAAACTTGGAATTAAATATTCCCAGCCACTCAAGGCTGTGTATCTTGATGAAAACGGAAAAGAGAAACCGATTATCATGGGCAGCTATGGAATTGGTCCCGCCCGTATTGCGGCAGCCGCTGTTGAACAGAACAATGACAAAGACGGAATTATCTGGCCCATGAGCATTGCTCCCTTTGATGTTGAAATAGTCCCGCTTGCTATTAATGATGAGGAAGTAATGAAAACCGCCGGAGAAATATATCAAAGTCTGAAGAATGAAAGATTTGAAGTCCTGCTTGATGACAGAAAAGAAAGGCCCGGCGTGAAATTCAAAGACGCTGATCTTCTCGGCATGCCGGTACAGGTGATAGTGGGCAAGAAGGGGCTAAGCGAAGGGGTTGTTGAATTTAAAATCAGGAAGACCATGGAAACGGAGAAGATTGCTCCTTCCAAGGTTGTTGAAAGGATTAAAGCGTTACACGAAAATGATTAATAATCCGTAGGGGCGGGTTTGAAACCCGCCCTTACATGCATTGCATACATGTCAATATAAAAAGCCCGCGCAGCATAACACTGCACGGGCTTTTAATTTGTATGATTTATTTCTTCTCAGATGTCTCAGTCGCGGGTGCTGCTGCAGCAGCCGGCGGCGGAGCAGTTTCTTCCCATGGAAGAGTGAGTTCTCCAATAGTATCGTCATTCAAAGTAACTTTGGCGTCTGCCTTCAGTTTTCCTACAAATGCCTCAAAGATTTTCTTTCTCTTTTCTCCAAGCAGCTGTCTTGAAATGGACTCCTTTGACTGATCATAATCAGCGGGCTCACCCTTTTTGACATCAGCAAGCTTTATAACATGGAAACCAAATCGTGTCTTGACTGGTTTGCTGACTTCTCCAGGTTTTAGGCTGAGAGCTGCTTGCTCAAATTCCGGAACCATCTGGCCACGGCCGAAGTAACCGAGGTCACCGCCTTTAGGGGCAGATCCTGTGTCCTTAGAGAGCGTCTTGGCCAGTTCCTCGAACTTTTCACCTTTATCTAATTTCGCTACAACGTCTTTTGCTTCATCCTCAGTACCTACCAGAATATGGCTTGCCTTGATCTTTGTTCCCACAGTGAACTTGTCTGCGTTCTGATCAAAAAAAGCCCTGACTTCAGACTCATCCATAGCGGATTTTTCCTCAACTTCTTTTTTGAGCACTATGGAAACGAGGGTCATTTTTTTGAACTCTTTAACTTTGGACAGGTAATCAGCATCGTTGTCGAGCTTCATTTTTTGAGCATGCTGGTAAATAAGCTCTCTCTTTACAAGCTCGTCAATAAATTTTTTCTTGCCTGCATCATCTTTGAACTGCTCTCTTGCCCATTCCGGCACACGGCCAATCTCCTTGAGGAAATCTTCTGATGTGATGGCGCTGCCTTCTACTTCAGCAATGACCGGCCCCTCAGACTTGGTTTCTTTTGTTTCAGACGAGCATCCTGATAGTAATGCCAGCGGTATTAATAGCATTAAAATAAAATACATAAGCTTCTTCATGTAATATCTCCTTGTTAAAGTATTAAATTCAATATGTTTTATAACATAACAGGGTACATTTTACAACAGTATTTATACGCAGGTAACATTCCTTAATACCAATTGAAAAACAATAAAAAAAGAATGTGATGATTTCTATATAATATTAGTCTATGATGAGAGATTTCTGGATATTCCTCTTTGTTCTCGGCCTCATATTATTCAGCTGGCCTTTTATGAACATATTTATGGCTGACCTTGTTCTCTATCTATTCTCTGCATGGCTGCTGCTCATAGTACTGGTTTTTTTAGGAGTCAAAAAGAAAGCAGATGACGGAGGGTAATTGTTTTCCACAACAGTCTTATTTCTGATTATATTCGTGTATCTTGTTCTTCTCTTTCTTGTTGCCCATTATGCTGAACGGAAGGAGAGGCAGGGAAGCAACCTTGTATCAAACCCTTATGTCTACTCTCTTTCTCTGGCTGTTTACTGTACATCATGGACTTTTTACGGAAGTGTGGGTAAAGCGGCCAATTCCGGATTGAGTTTCCTGACCATATATATCGGCCCCACACTTATGGCTGTTCTGTGGTGGATTATACTTAGAAAAATCGTTTATATTTCAAAGGAAAACAGGATAACCTCGATTTCGGATTTCATTGCATCACGCTATGGTAATTCACTTTTTCTCTCCGCGCTGGTTACGTTTGTAGCAGTTGTTGGAATAACTCCTTACCTTGGCCTTCAGTTGAAGGCTATTATGACTACCTTTGCAGTCATGTCAGGCAAACCGGAGGGCAGTCATTTTGCGGGATGGTTCATTTCGCTTGTTCTTGGCATTTTTGCGATTTTCTTTGGGGCCAGAAGGGTAGATCTGTCTGAGAGACATGGGGGAATTGTCTTTGCAGTGGCTTTTGAATCTGCCATTAAGCTGATCGCATTTATGGCTGTAGGGATTAGTGTGACCTATGGGTTGTTTGATGGTTTTGGCGATATTTTTGAGAGGATTGGTAATTCGCATTACTCTGCTCTTATGACAATCGGGGAGGATTCCGGAGTCAGTTTTATGGAGTGGACATCTCTAACATTTCTATCCATGATGGCAATAATGTTCCTGCCAAGGCAGTTTCACGTATCGGTTGTTGAAAACTCATCCTATGACCATATTAAAAAGGCGATGTGGCTATTCCCGCTATATCTCTTCCTTATGAATATTTTTGTTCTCCCCATAGCTTACGGGGGACTGCTTCTGGGAGAACCTCAACAGAGCGCCGACTATTTTGTTCTGAGCATACCCTTAAATCAGGGTGCGCCCTTTCTTGCACTTTTTGCTTTTATCGGAGGGTTTTCAGCGGCTACTGCAATGATTATTGTCGAATCGCTGGCATTGAGCAATATGGTTATGAACAGTTTTGTGATGCCTGCTGTCTGGGGGCTGAATGCTATGAAGGGCTTTTATGTAATGATCCTGAACACCAGGAGAATCATAATTTTGGGTCTGGTGTTCGCGGGGTATGTATTTGCTGTTTATATCGGTGACTTCTACAGCCTTGTATCAATCGGTCTGAAATCGTTTGAAGCGGTCACGATTTTTGCTCCATCTTTTTTGCTCGGACTTTACTGGAAGGGCGGTAATAAGAAAGGGGCCATTGCAGGCATCCTGGCCGGTTTTGCGGTATGGATATATACGCTCATGATTCCTGCTTTAATGAGGGCCGGCATTATCGCCAAAGACAGTATTCAGGACTATATATTCAGTTATACATTCTTGAACCCTACAGCTTTGTTCGGCCTTGAAGGTCTTGACCGCTGGAGCCACTCTCTATTTTGGGGACTTTTGTTAAACGTTTTTTTCTATGTGACGGTATCACTATTTACGAAGCAATCTGAAGCTGAAACCAGGCAGACAATGATTTTTGTTGATTCCTATTCCCCGATTGAACTTAGTCTTTCGCAGAAACCTGAAAGCATTGATGAAATTGAACGCATTCTGGCCGAGTATATCGGAAAGGCGGAATCCAAACACTTTACCAGGGGTTTTCTGGAAAAATACCATGTTGAACGTAACACTCTTAGTGTTGAATGGCTGCATAAACTGAGAGGAGAAGCAGAACTGGCCCTCTCAGGTGCTCTCGGTCCGTCAATCAGCAGTCTGATTTTTCAGGACAAGAAAGTCCTGACACATGATGAAAAAGTACAAATTTCTGACTCAGTAAGGAAAATATCCAGCTCCCTCAGACTCTCCAGGCAGGAACTTGCAGAGAAGAACAGGCAGCTGGCTCTTCTAAAAGAATTTACCGAAAATATAATTGAGAGTGTTCCCCTAGGCATTGCCATGCTTGATGAATCCCTTCAGGTAAAGTACTGGAATATGGCTATGGAAGGCATCACCGGAGTGGATAAGGAAGGGGCCCTGGAACTGCAGGCTGACCTGCTCCTGAAATGTCTTGAGATAGACCTGTTCGAGCCGGTAGTTAAAGAGGGGGAGGTTATATGCAACAGAGCCCTCGGTAATGCACCGCAAATGACCCTTAAAGTCCACCTGAGCCGGGTTACGGGGAAGCAGAGAGGATATGTTCTTGTCATAGAAGACATTACAGAAAAAAAGAAAATTGAAGAGGAACTGTTCAGGACGAGTAAGCATGCCAGTATCGGAAGGCTTGCAGCCGGAGTATCTCATGAAATCGGTAATCCACTGGCTTCAATTTCATCGCTGGTTCAAGAACTAATGGCAGAAGATCTGCCTCCTTTTACTTCTGAAGCTCTCGGGACTATTAATACTCACATCGACAGGATTGCCAGAATTGTCCGGAACCTCGGGGACTTTGCAAGGCTTAATCCAAGGCAGAAGGTCCTTACTCAACTGAAAGATATTCTGGAGGTCACCATGAGTCTTGTCCGATATGACAAAAACTTCAAAAAGATAAATATTAAAACGGACTTTGAAGAAGTCCCTCGACTTAAGGTCGACCCTGATCAGATGCAGCAGGTTTTTTTAAACCTTATGCTGAATGCCCGGGATGCGATGCCTGAGGGGGGGGAGTTGTTCATATCGGTTAAACACAATAACGGTTATGCCGAGACAATATTCGCGGATACGGGCAGCGGGATTGACCGGGACAACAGGGAGAAACTCTTTGATCCATTCTTTACAACAAAGGGGCCGAAGAAGGGAACCGGCCTGGGGCTTAGCATATGCTACAGCATTATAAAAGATCATGGCGGAAGTATAGAGGTAGAATCTGCAAAAGGGCAGGGAACCCAGTTTACCATCAACCTGCCATGGAAAGTGGAAAATGAAACATAGGCGGGATATTATTCAGGCACATATTGTATTATATATACCTTATTGAATGTATAGTAATTTTCAGTACAAAGTATCTCCAGCCTAAACGGTTGTGTCACTATTAATATCCCGGGATTACACTGTGCCGGGTTTCAGGACGAACTCGTTGGATTTAGCATCTTGCAGATATAGTTTTCTAATAAAAAACTGAGTAATATCTAACTAATAATTTATGATGACGTAATATTCAGTTATTGTTCCAGGAGTGGTGAATGTCGAAGAGCATTTTAATAGTTGAAGATGAGGACACACTGAGGGAGTCCCTGAAAAGGATTTTCCTGAAAGAGGGGTTTATTGTTGACTCTGCCGGCTCTGCTGAAAAAGGGCTGAGTCTTATTGATGCTAATATTTACGACGTAATTGTTACGGACATTATCCTTCCGGGGATGGACGGTATCGAGATGATATCGAAAGTTAAAAAGGAACTGCCCGAGCAGCTATTTATTGTAATGACCGCCTATGCATCTCTTGAGACGGCGATCAAAGCACTCAGGTCAGGTGCCTATGATTACATTATGAAGCCGGTCATGCATGAGGAAATCAAGCAGGTTGTTAAGAACGCTCTCAGGCAGCGCCATCTTCAGATAGAAAATATTCTTCTGAAACGGGAAATCGGGAAGACCTATGATTTCAGCAGCATTGTGGGCGAGAGCACAGTCCTTAAAATGGTCATAGATGAAGTCAGGAAGATTGCTGATACCAAGAGCAATGTGCTGCTGCTTGGGGAGACGGGCACCGGGAAAGAGTTATTTGCGCGGGTAATACACCATAACAGCTCCCGGAAGGAAGAACCGTTCATACCTATCAACTGCTCGGTAATACCTGAAAACCTTCTTGAGAGCGAGCTCTTCGGGCATATGAAGGGATCATTTACAGGTGCTATAACCTCAAAAAAGGGACTCTTTGAAGAAGCCGATGGAGGGTCTGTTTTCCTGGATGAAATCGGAGACATAAACCCTTACTTTCAAATTAAACTCTTGAGGGTCCTTGAGGACCAGTTGATCAGGCCGGTAGGAAGCACCAAGGCGCTGAAGGTGGACCTCCGACTCATTTCAGCAACAAATAAAGATCTGGAAATTACTGTAAAAGATACTGGTTTCCGTGAGGACCTTTTTTACAGGATTAACACCATTACATTAAGGATCCCCGCACTCAGGGAACGCAAAGATGACATCCCGCTGCTGGTGAATCATTTTCTTTCGATATACTCAAGAGAGCTTGGTAAAAATATAACGGAGATTGCCGATGAGGCGCTTTCCCGCATGATCAATTATCGATGGCCCGGTAATGTCCGTGAACTGCAGAATGTTATTGAGCGGGCCATATTAATTGCAGAGAATAACAAAATAGAAGTAGAAAATCTGCCTGAATCAATGAGTGGCGGAGGCACTTTCCCGGAAACCTCTCTTGCCAAGCAGCTCTCCATTGAAGATTATACGAAAGCTTTTATCCTTAAGTACCAGCCTGACCATAACGAGCAGCAGCTTGCCACAATGCTGGGCATAACCAGAAAGTCCCTCTGGGAGAAAAGGAAGAAGTGGGGAATGAGCAAGGGTTGATTGCCCATATTACATTTGGTAGCACTACGGTTGTCTCCTCGTTACAATAAGTTACACTCCTTATAAGTAAAACTAATATGTGAACTTCCAACTCCTTGTTTTATCCTGTCTTTATATGCACTTGATACTGGCATTCTATTTGCTTAGTTATATGTTCAGGAGAGATCCTCATCTCTATATACTTATTACTATGATTACTGAAGACAGTATAAATTTTTTAAAGGGCATACCGCCATTTCAGTTTCTTGATGATTCTGCAATCAGGAGCATTGCGGGCAATCTGTCTATGGAATTTTGTCCTAAAAACACATTGGTGCTGACACAGGACGGCCCCCCGAGCGATGCCCTGCGTGTTATAAAAAAGGGCGGCGTAAAAGTATACCTGTCCAATGATGATGAGATCGTTATTGACTTCAAGAGCGAAGGGGATTCCTTCGGTTACTTATCTCTTATAAACGGTGACAAGTCAAGGGCCAATATAATGGCTGTTGAAGACACTCTCTGCTATTTAATTCCCAAAAATATAATCCTTGACATAATCAACCAGAACCCCAGCTTCGGCGAGTACTACATGAAGTCTTTTTTTAAAAACTATCTTGACAAGACGTACAAGGAAATGCGGAGTAAGAACCTTCTGTTTAAAGAGGGTGAGAAACTTCTCTATACAACTCCGGTCAGGAATATCCTGTCAAAGGCGGTTGTCAGCGTCCTGGAGAAAACTTCCATTAAAGACGCCGCAGGTGTCATGTCTGAGCAGGGGATAAGTTCAATTATTATTAAAAGCGCGCAGGATGTTCCTGTGGGAATTATTACTGACAGGGACCTGAGGGACAAGGTTGTAGCTCAAGGTATGGACCCTTCCACCTCAGTCAGTGAAATCATGAGCTCCGGACTGGTTAAGGTCAATGCCGGCAGCACCTGTTTTGATGCTTTGTCCACAATGCTGCGGCGCAATATTCATCATTTGCTTGTCGTAGAGGGTAGTGAACTTGCCGGAGTAGTAACTAACCATGACTTTATGCTCCTGCAGGGCACATCACCTTTGTCGATTCTTAAGAATATTGACCGTCTGCAGGACTCGGAGGAGCTCAGTGCAGTCCGCGACAGGATAAACCAGACCATATCAATTCTCCTGAAAGAAGACGTCAAGGCTACCCATATATTGAGGATCATAACTGAACTGCATGACAGGCTTATCCTGAAAATTATTGAACTAAGCATAAAGGAAATCGGCGATTCACACTGTCCTTTTGCATTTTTTGTATATGGCGCCGAAGGCCGCAGGGAAGAGACATTCAAGACTGTTTTCCGCTGTGCCATTGTTTATAACGAAAACAAAACATTCTGTGAGAAGAAGGACATGGCGGATTTTTGCGAAAGTCTCATTGCACATCTTCAGCATACTTTCGAGAAGTGCGGCCTGCCGTTATTTGATGTACATCCCTTTGGCGGTGAAATACCGATTTACGGAGATCTTTCCACATGGACTAAGAATATTCTTAACTCTCTGAACTCCGGAAATGAGAACAGGGTTGTAACTGCAAAGAAAATGCTTGATTTGAGGGCCATCTATGGTGATACGTCCATCGTATGGACATTAAAGGATACTCTTTATAAAAAGATACAGGATGATGCCAGGTATAGCTCGATTCTAAATGAGTCTTCTCTGAAGCAGAAATCTCCTGTAGGATTTTTTAGGAAATTTATTGTAGATGAAGCTGGAGAGCAGCAGGAAAAATTTGATATCAAGGCAAAGGGCACATTACATATTGTGGATTCTCTACGTGCAATGTCGATTGCTAATAATATTCATGAAACTTCCACAACGGAAAGACTGAATCTCTTATCAAAGAGAGGTTTCATACCGAAAGATTTTCAGACAGACATATATTCAGCGTTTGAGTTTCTGCTGAATCTCCTTATGCAGGCACAGCTGGAGAAAAGGGAAGCAGGGCTGAATATTGACAATATTATTGAACCTGAAAAGCTGTCGATGCTGGAGAAAAAGAGTCTTAAAGAAGTATTTCAAATATTACCGGGGTTGCAGGAAATTGCGGCAAACTCCTTTAAAGGCAAGGAAGCAGCTGCTAGATGAGCTTCCTGTCAGATTTTTTTAATAAAAGTTCAAAAAAAAAAGGGAACATTGATAGTAAAGAGGTTGCAGATACATGGTCAGGCACTATAAAAAAAGACACGCCTATTGCAGAGTGTCCCTTTGTGGTATTTGATACTGAACTGAGCGGTCTGGATGTACGAAAGGATTTCATTGTCTCAATTGGAGCAATTAAAATGACAGGCGGAACGATTAATATAAGCCGTGAATTTTACAGGCTGGTCAGGCCGGATGGTGAAATGAGTAAGAAAAGTGTGGAGATACACGGTATCACACCGGGTGAACTGGTTGACAAGGAAAATCTTGGCACAGTGCTGCCTGATTTTCTCGAGTTTATTAAGGACTCCGTACTTGTCGGGCATTTTCTGAATATTGATCTGAAATTTATGAACAGTGCATTAAAAGACAAATATAATGACAAACTGGCAAACCTCGCGCTTGATACACATTCGATTCATGAATGGCTTTATGCAAACGGCGTAACGTTCAAGAAACACTACCTCGGCGGATCAACAAAGACTGACCTTTTCTCTATCGCACAGAGGTATGGAATTACCGTAGACACTGCTCATGATGCATTAAACGACGCCTATGTAACAGCACAGTTGTTTCAGAGGTTTTTGTATTTCCTGCATGCGGACGGCATGCATACTTTAAACGATCTTTTAGACATCGGCAGAGCATAAGGGTTGTAAAATTCAAAGCTGCCATAAGAAAGGGAGGTGATAGTAAGTTGTATTGACGTCTCATCATTCCATATTAATGGAACATATTTTTAATTTTATTAAAGGAGGTAACAGTTAGTGGAAGCTAAAATTATATGGTTATTTGTATTCGTAGCTGCCTACTGGACCTATTGTATTTCAATGGGTATCAAGGGCGCAAGAATGGCAAAAAGTGCGTCTGATTACTTTATTGCCGGTCGTTCTATTCCTATCTGGGTATTTGTACTTGCCGCAACTGCAACATCTTTCTCGGGATGGACATTTATGGGTCACCCGGGGCTGCTTTATCGTGATGGTTTTCAATATGCTTATGCATCGTTTTACGCTATCACGATCCCGTTCACCGGAGTTGTATTCCTCAAGCGGCAGTGGATTCTCGGGAAAAGATTTGGTTATGTAACTCCCGGTGAAATGTTTGCCGACTATTTTAAATCCGATGCTATCAGGGTATTGACAGTTGTTGTGGCGCTGGTTTTCTCAATACCTTATCTCGGTGTTCAGCTGAGGGCATCAGGCTTCCTGTTTAACGTTCTTACCGACGGTATGCTCGGTGTTGAAACGGGTATGTGGATGTTGTCACTGGTTGTTTTTATCTACGTTGCATCAGGCGGACTCCGTGCTGTGGCATACGTTGATACGGTACAGTGTATTCTTCTTGCAGGCGGTATCGTCGCAATCGGATTCATCGCCCTTGATGCAGCAGGCGGTTGGACTGCACTTAATGCAGGTATCGCAAAACTTACCTCACCAGATGCTGTGGCCGCGCTGGGTGGGGAAGTGATGGACAAAAAGCGAACGATGGATGGATTTAGCCATTACATTGCCGTTCCGGGAGTTATTCAGTTTATCCCTG
>PIVU01000341.1 GCA_003354025.1 Nitrospirota bacterium | reverse complement strand
TGCGCTATGTCAGCGGAAACAGAAGGCATGGATGTGACACTTTTTCTTTTCCATAGGTATGCCTCCTGAACACTCCTGCTCACTTCTGTGGCATCTGCACAGTCTTAACCGCAGGAGTTGTGCATTCCTGTTTTGGCGGCAGCCATAGTGTTGCAAATAAAATAACTGCAATAACCATAAAGTAAAACGGTTGATTCAGCACAAAGGTCATTTTGCCAGTTTTTGGCCAATGCCGGTTGGCTCCCTCCCGGCAGGCTTCGCATACCTTCGGGCCGTCATACCAACCAGTACCTGACTGATTATTAGGATCCCTGGAAGCTACTATTGTCTTCTCGAGTTCAACGACTCTCTCTCCTACTGCCTCTACCACGTTCATGTGCTGCAACTCGACATACAGGAACATGAGGGTAACCAGTAAAAGAGCGATTGCAAGCATTGACACATGTATAAGTATGTTTTCAGTATAGTAGGCTGCCAGCAGGCCGCCAATAATAGCAAGAAGCCAACCCCGAAGGGAGAACATGTGCCCCTCATGGCGGGCGATAATTTCCTGAAGAATTGTATGTTCATGGAAAGCTTGTTCTATTTCTTTCATTGAGAACCTCCATTTGATAGGCGTTCATTTTCTTTATTTTAGTAATAAGCTGTTCATCACTCAATACGCATAGACTGTGCAATACCGCTCTTTATACTAGTAAGGTGACCTCGATTGGACAGTGATCGCTATCGCGGTTCTTCCCGTTCTTCTTAATGCTGACGAGATCGGTTCTGACCCGTCCCGAATTCGCTTTTACCCTTACTTTCGTAGAACCATGAGCTGCTTTGTGTGGATAGAGAATATGGTCAATCTGTGCGGCGGGCCTGAAGGGGTGTGTCGGAGTACCGCCCTTGGACAGATCGTTGAAACTGTGCAGAACTGTTTCGGGATCGAGCACCGAACCTAAATGCGCCTCGACACCGCTTTCAATAAGGCTTTTTTCATACTGATCAAAGCCCGGACCGTCATTGATGTCGCCCATTATGAAGAAACGGTCCGCAATTTTCTTCTTCATCATCCCGAAGAGGATTTGCCTGAGCTGTCTTCCCTGGGCAATGATCTTTTTTCGATTATTATAGGGCTCTTGCTCATCGCTTGAGTAGGTCTTCTTTGACTTCTGATGGACAACGGCAATGAGGAAGGGGTTCTTGTCGCCGCTCTTTGGTGTTACCTTAACAATAAGTGGTTTTCTCGAGAATGCATACTTCCGCTGACTCTTGTCATTTCCGATCTTGTCTTTCCACTTGGCCCCGGAAAATGAGAGTTTCTCAACTGTGACGCTGCCAGGCCAGTAAAGCAGTCCGACGTTATGTTTTACTTTATTCCCCTCCAGGATAGGTTCGTAGTAGTCCATGCCGTAGGCACTCAGAAAAACAGATAGGCTGTTTTTAGGCATTCACTCAACGATGCCCAGAATATCAGGGTCCATCTCTTCAATGATCTCCGCAACTTTATCCGCCCGCGTTTTTTGTACAGTTGCTGTGTTGATTGCGCCGGACTTTACGAGCCGATCTGAATAATAAATGTTCCAACATGCTACTTTAATGGTAGACATTATCCTGACCTCCGATTTTAAGTGTTAAGTGTTGATTGGTGTTCTTAGTTGTTTACATCTTTTTTATAATGCGCAAGTATCTGACGAGTACATGTATGACGGTACAGTGCTGAAAAAAGATGATTTGTACACATAAAATATGCGATATCTGTATTAATTCCCTACGCTATAAAAGAATTAATGAAATGAATTATTTATTAATATAGTGAATATATTGATAAAACTCAAGAAAAAAATAACTATTAAGTTCAATATGCTATTTCAGTATCCTCTGACAGGAGTTGTGTCAGAATGAGAAAAACTTTTCAGGAAAAGGTCAGGCAGAAAACTGATTATAGCGGCATGGGGAATATATGTTCAGATGGATTGTAAGACACATATGTTGTTATCATCACAAAGCAGCACTTTCATGTCAAGAATGTCAGCTATGTATTTGATTGTATCAGGTGAATAAAAAGAAATATGCGTCCTGTCTCTCCTATACCACCAGTCAACGAACTGAGCATCATTCTGCGGATGGAAAAGTGTCATGATTGAGATGATACCGTTTTTGTTAAGCAGTTTATTGAAAAGCTTAAAAGTATCAAGCGGATTACTCAGATGTTCAATTACCTCGGTTGCTGTTATAAGGTCATATGTCTTTCCCATAGATGATTCATCGGGAAAGAAGTATTTGTCATAGGTATCAACTTCAAAACCCTCTTTTTCCATTAGGCCCGCAAGAACAGGGATCTCCCCGCAGCCGAAGTCTAAAATACTTTTAACAGAACCTTGATAGGGGAGCACCGAGTTATTTATAAATTCAGTGAGCATGTCCACATAGCCCTGGTTATCCAGAGTGTTATCATGCTGCCTGTATCTGCTTATTTCTTCATCATCTGAAAGAAGATGGTTGTCATCAATAAAGATGAAATCGCAGGAGTTG
>PIVU01000121.1 GCA_003354025.1 Nitrospirota bacterium | reverse complement strand
AATTGAGAAACAAAGTTCAATATGAATAAATTATCCGATTTTTACCAAGACTATCCGTCCTTTTTTATTGCCCTGGCAATATACATCCTGCTAGCACTTTTCTGGAACTATTCGAGAAGGAGAATAAAATCTCCCCGGAAGTATGAAACAGTTCCGAACTTGCAACCTCTTCCTCTGAATTATGAATCTATCGACTATATTAAGGCATTCATTTCCTGGCTGTTTTTGTATCTGAAAGTATTTACTGTCAGGCCAGGACTCTATTATGTTGGAGAACTTGACGGGAATGCCCCTCTCCTGGTTACCTGCAATAGTTTTCTGACAGTCTTTCTGCTCGCAAGAAGAATTGCTGACAGAAATGTCCGGCTGCTCGTCATAGACACTAACGGCATTAATGTATGGTGCTCTGCCGGTGAGGGTAAATTTTCAGCAGAAGAAATTATTGACAAAGCCAGACGCTGTGACTTAATTAAAGATGCCCGGAAGACCGAAATGATCCTTCCCAAACTGTGCCTGTCAGGTGTAAAGCTGTCTGATCTGCGCAAGGAGGGAATAAGCCCTGTGATAGGCCCAATGTATGCGGCAGATTTACCACGATATCTTGACAAAGGTCAATTTGAGGACAAGGTAAATGATCATGTTACATTTGGATTACAATCCAGGATCTTCACTGCGCTTCCAACTGCCGTCCAGTTTCTGTACTGGTTCGCGGGCATTTACATTCTTACATTCTGGACGCTGGACAGTTTTATTATCCTGATTGCGGGAGCGCTGGCATTTACCTATTCTATTGCTTTCCCTTTTCTGCCGGGAAAACAATTTGCCGTTAAGGGAATATCTATGGGTGTCATGGCCTCTGTCCTGGCCATTGCCCATTATATGTATCACGGGTTCAACCTGGAGATAGTACTGATCTGGATACTATTTGTCTTTGCCACTTCAATATTCATAGGGTTGAGTTTTACAGGAAACAGCCCTTTAAGCAATTACGATAAAGTTAGAAAGGAAACCGCGATGTTTCTTCCAGTCGTTGTGTTGCTTTATTTGCTTATAATCCCGGTTAAAATATTTTTATAATATGATTTCTATAGATAACGATAAATGCACAAATTGCTCGATTTGCTCATATGTCTGCCCGCATGGAGTAATTGAAATGACCGGACAGACGGCATCGCTGGTTAATATTGAAAAATGTATTGCCTGCGGAGCCTGTCAGATGAACTGCCCGAGTGGGGCTATTACGGTAATTAAAAAGACCGGCTGCGTAATTCTTATCATTAAAGAAGATATATTGCAGATAAAAGACAAAAGCAAGGATTGTCAGGAAAGTGCTTGCTCAAAGGGGAAATGCAATAAATAGTGTTCAGAAGATTTATAATGTAAATTAATCTAATACTATGTAGAGTTTTTAACATCTTCCTTGTTCAATTACTGAGTACTACCCCCCACAAATATCTTCTCTAAATCTTTTCAATATCCATGTTGAAATCAAACGTCATTAAGTGGACACAGGCTGATGATTATCATGCGGTAATAAGCAATGTTGGATCAGCCGAAGACAGCGCCTAACTCCCTTAAAGCTATTTAAAGTATGGAGTAACGCTATCCTTCCTTTGTTAACATGCTGTTCAAAATTTGATCACTGTGCTATTTAAGTGAACAGCTTATCTTTCATCTTCTTGTTCTAACACATTGATATTAATAGAAATTTAATCAAGCACAAATATTGCATCTTGTCACATGATCTCCGATATTTTTTTTACCTCTAAATTGCATTTTTGCGCAGTTAGACACATAACATAAGGACAACTATATAGTCAGGAGGCACATGAATATATTTGATAAGAAGTTGCTGGTAGCAACAAAGCATTATCCTCTCAGAGCAGATAATATTGATACCCTTCAAATGAATCTTGGATATAAATGTAACCTTCGGTGTACTCATTGCCATGTTGATTCATCTCCCGAAAGAAAAGAAGAAATGTCTCTTAATACAATCCTGGCAACTGTACGTGTCTTAAAATCCAACAACACCATAAACACTGTTATTCTTACCGGTGGGGCCCCTGAATTAAATCCGCATTTCAGGAAAGTGGTAGAGACCTTATTGAAACTCGGAAAATATGTAATTGTCTGCTCAAATCTGGCGATATATTCAGAACCGGGGCTGCGGTACGTTCCCGGCTTTCTTGCCAAACATAATATAAAAATAATTACTTCCCTGCCCGGCATTAGTATGGAAGAGGTTGATAAGCAGAGAGGGAATGGCACTTATAAGAAAATCATATCAGGGTTGAAAAAGCTTAACAAGCTTGGTTATGGCAACTCGGACAAACGGTTGAAGATTGACATTATTTATAACCCGTTAGATGCCGCCATTGCACCTGACGCAAAAAAGTTACAGCGTACTTATAAAAAGAAACTGAAAGAAATGCATGACCTATCATTTAATCAGTTGATCACCTTCAGCAATATGCCGATTGGCAGGCTGGGTCGGCAAATGACGAAATCCAAAATACGTGACTTTATTAAATATCTTGATAAGAATTTTAATCCGGACACTGTCTGCAGCTTGATGTGCCGGAAGCAGATTAACGTTGCCCCCGATGGAAAACTTTACGATTGCGGCTTTACGCAGTCCATGGGCCGGGCTGTAAAGAGCAGACACTCAACAATAGATAATTTCAGTTATTCAAATTTGAGCAGGAGAAAGATAGCCACAGGTTCCTTATGTCTTCTCTGTACTGCAACGGCCGGGACCACCTGCCGCTGCTGCCTCAAATAAAACACGAACCATTATACAGATTATCGTTATTGCAGGAAAGGAGGTGATGCATAGTTACCTGTAAATAAAAAGCAGCTTAATATACCAGCTGTAATAAACCACTTTTAAATGGAGGGATTAGTTAAATGAAAAAAGTATTGCTATTGCTTTTAATGGTAGTTTTTGCATTCGGTACATCTACTGTAAGTGCAAAATCCGTACTGGATGATGTAAAAGAACGCGGGGTCCTGAGGATAGGTTCAGGGAACACCCTTCCGCCTCTCAATTACGTAGATGCCAATGGGAAATGGACAGGATTCGATATTGACCTCGGCGATGCTCTTGCAGAAAAAATGGGATTAAAAGTCGAGAGAGTTGTTGTCAATAATAAGACCCGTATTGCTTTCCTTGCAAATAAAAGGATCGATGTAGCGATATCATGCATGAGTCATACAAAAAGCAGAGATGAACAGGTTGACTATGCAGAACCGGCATATTTCTGGACCGGAAAAGTATTCTTCGCGAAAAAAGGAAGATATAAATCGTTTGCAGATCTCGGTGGACAGAGAATATGTGTAAACCAGGGATCCAATGCTTTTATAGCCGTACCACAGGAGATTGCAAAGTATAGTGATAAAAAAGTGAAAATGGTTAGTGTACAGAAACAGAGTGATTGCTGGATGGCATTACAGACGGGGAAGGCTGATGTATGGTCAACAGATGTCCCCGTGATCGTTGGAATAGCAGGAAAGGCGAGTGCGGATTATGAAGTTGTAGGGCCGATTTACAGTCCCGGATTATACGGCATCGGGGTTACACCAAATGACAGCAAATGGCGTGACACCATAAGTTTTACTCTGCAGGAAATGCTTAAAGATGGCACGTATGAAGAGATTTATCAGAAGTGGTTTGGTGAAAACGGCGATTTCCCGCTGCCTACCAATTCACGGCCAAGGCTGCCTGTAGACCTTTACGGATCGTACAACACATTTGCATGGCCTGATTAATACAGAGAGTATTAGAACCGCGAATCTGTCGGACGGGGAGTTGATAGGTCCGACAGATTTGCATTCATAGTTCATTAACAAAGAAGGAAAGAGATAAGAGATGGATTTCATTTCATTACGATATGAGTTTGATTGGGGGATTCCTTTCAGGGAGCCGTACGTTGGATGGTTGATTACCGGGATAAAACTGACTCTGCTTATCACTGTAGTTACGACTATCGTATCTCTAATCGTTGGAACAGTAGTTGCCGTTATGAGAAATTCAAGATTTAAAGTATTAAATCTGCCTGCAAGAGTATATGTAGAAATTGTACGAAATATCCCCGGACTCTTCTGGGTGCTGTTTTTTTACTTCCTGTTCCCCGAGCTTTTGCCTTCCCGTCTTCGTGATATATGCAACCATTATGAGTATTACCCGGTAGTCGCCGGCATTCTTGGTCTTTCTGCTGATAATTCCGCATATGTTTCCGATATTGTCCGTACCGGGCTTTTAGGCATAAAAAGGGGCCGCATTGAAGCCGCCGTCTCCACCGGACTTAACAGGCTTCAACAGATACGATACGTAATGCTGCCCGAGGCATTCAGGATTATCCTTCCTGCCCTCACTGTAAGAATGATTCATAATTTCAAAAACAGCTCGATTTGCATGGCCATAGCTGCCCCGGAGCTTACGTGGGCTACGCAGCAGGTTGAATCAATTACATTCAGAGGTATTGAGACCACCTTCATGGCAACTGCTTTTTATGTAATCCTATCACTTATTACGGCAGCAATAATTTTAAGATTTGAAAGAATAATGAAAATTGATCTTACCAGTATCAAAAAGATGAATACCTGATATGGAATATTTGTTTAACGACTTTGGTAATTTGAAATTCTATCTGATAGGTTCATATCCGGATGAGCCCCTGAGCGGCTTTTCTCTCAATATAATTCTCGCAATCATATCTGTGACTATAGGCTTTGCCTTCGGGGTAATCTTCGGACTGGGGAGAATCTCTAAAAGGTGGTATGTCCGCTGGCCCTGTATTGTATATATAGACACTTTAAGGTCAACTCCTTTGATCATGCTTCTCTTCTGGTTTTATTTCTGGCTTCCGGCGATGGGATTCAGCCCATCACTTTTCGGCTCTGCAGCGGTTACTCTTTCAGTGTATGCATCCGCTTATCTGGCGGAGATCACAAGGGCGGGTGTGCTTTCCATATCCAGCGGACAGATGGAGGCCGCCTTGTCAAGCGGTATGTCAAGATTTCAGGCTCAACTAAATGTAGTTCTGCCCCATGCATTTATAAAAATGCTTCCAACCTATGTCAGTTTCTTCAACCACCTTTTTAAATCCACATGTCTTGTATTTACGATAGGGATTGTTGAACTTGTACATACGGGTGTTATCAGAAGCCAAATCGATTTCGACAAATTGTACTCATCTTATTTAATTGTGGCAATAGGTTTCTGGATAATATGTTATGCCCTTTCTTATGGATCTCAAAAGCTGGAAAGAAAAGTGAGTATCCATGACTATGAGCAATACAAACCGGAAATCACAAAGGAAGATTTGTCTTCCGTACCGCTGCCCATGGCAGTTAAGAAGTTATTTGTAACTCACAGGTAAGCATAAATAATATAACCATTCAATTTGGTTTAAATTATCAAATAAGTTGTTGTAAATACCATTGAAAAATGAAGATATATCTACTGAGCTCACATACTCTTTAATCAATAGCTTTTTAAAGATTTGATACTTATATTAGTATTGATTTCTATCGTCAATCTATATTGTTGAAAATATTTTAAGAATGCAGTCTCTGGCAGGAAAGTTTCAATTCGGACTCTGATATGTTCACATTGTTGCAGTTAATATTTAATTCTCTCTCTGCCGTATCACATCTCTCGACATCGTCTGATTGAGCATCTTACGGTAATACCTGTTGTAAAGTTTCTGGGGAGAATATCCCATGAAAAAGAGTGTCACATAGACCCAGTTTCTGAGTGTTGTTCTAAATACTCCATCTCTTTCCCAAGCGCGGGCACAGGTTTTAATTCGGGTACCCAGTATACTCACTCCCCCTTCTTTCTTTAATCTCAGACCGAATTCAATATCTTCCATAAGAGGAATATTTTTATAGCCGTTCATTTTTTCAAAAACATCTCTTCTTACAAAAACTCCCTGATCTCCGTAAGGCACCCGAGAAATCTTCGATCTCAGACTAACAACTTTAGATATAAATTGCAGGGAGGTAAGCTCGGAGTATATATCAAGTGTAAACGCACCGCCTACTACTCCGGGTTTCTTCAATGCCTCAGTAATGTGATGTTTATAATTATCAGGCACTATGGAATCAGCATGGAGAAACCATAATACATTTCCCGTTGCGTGTTCTGCTCCTGCATTAAGCTGCAACCCCCGCCCCCTATCTCCTACTATGACCTTATCAGCATACTTCCTTGCCAGTCTTGTGGTTCTGTCTATACTACCTCCGTCAGAGATAATTACTTCCAGGTTATTTTCATGCTGTAATGTTTTGAGAAGTCTTTCGATGAATTCTTCTTCATTGAGGGTTATAATGATTACTGAAATTTTGACATTTACAGCTGATGATTGTTTTGCAGATATCATTTACTTTGTCCAGCCACTACCTGTTCCGTTACGCTGTGATGACGCGGCACAGACCCTGTCGAATGCCTGCCCCCTGCAGTAGTTTTTTCCGGCCTGTCCGGCTGGTGTACATGAAGGACATTGCTCACAAACTCTTTGGTTCGAGAGTGTTGAGGATTAAGCAGAATTTCCTGAGTAGATCCTACTTCGAGGATTTCGCCATTATCCATAAATACAATTCTGTCGGCCACTTTCTGTGCAAAAGCAATCTCATGGGTGACTACAACCATCGTCATGCCTTCATCGGCAAGTTTCGTCATTACATCAAGGACCTCGCTTATCAATTCCGGATCAAGTGCGGATGTTGGTTCATCAAACAGCATTATTTTGGGTTCCATTGCCAGACTGCGTGAAATGGCAACTCGCTGCTGTTCACCACCTGATAATTGGACCGGATATGCATTATGCCTATGCGCGAGCCCAACCTTGTCAAGCAGTTTCATTGCCTTTTCTTCAGCTTCTTTTTTACTAAGCCCTCTGACCTTGCGCGGTGCAAGAGTTATATTTTTTAGTGCAGTTTTGTGCGGGTAAAGATTAAAACTTTGAAAGACCATGCCGATCTCAGCTCTGAGTGTTGTCATATTCGTAGAGGGATCGGATAGAGATTTACCGTCAACAATGATATCACCGGCGTTAATCGGTTCAAGTTGATTGATGGCCCTGAGGAGTGTACTTTTACCAGCTCCGCTGGGTCCGCATATTACAACAACTTCTCCTTTGTAGATGTGTAGATTGATGTTTCTTAGAGGAATGCATTCTTTATTGAATGATTTATAGACGTCTATAAATTTAATCATATTATGTTATCGAACTCATAAATCACCTTAGAATACTTGCAGATATTCAGTCCTTGATATAATTATCCGAGTGCATATCTGCGCTAAAAGACAACTATTGGCAAAAAAGTCAAGAATATATAACTGTTTACAGAATTGCAAAACATGTGCCACCACAGAAGTTATATATATTAGGGTGTTGTGAGGAGTGGGCAATAAAGCTTAGCTCATTATTTGAACAACCTGTTCATTAATTAAACAGGCAATGCCAGGAATGAACAATGCAATAAGACTTCAGTATACGCTAACTGAATGCATGTCTATGAAGGAAGTTCAACACCTTTGCAATAAATAAAGGCCTTACAAAAATCCATTATTTTATCAAAGGATCCGGAATATACCCCTGCACTCACAACTACCAATGTCACGATCAGAATTACAAGATATTTATGATTTTTCAATTACTGTGCTTCCCCTTTCAGTCAATATTAAGTTCCAAGGACTGTACATTAATATTTATATTGCATAAAATATGCCAGATTTTGAATCTGCATCGTGATACATAGCAGCCTGCTGCGGCAAATCGTGTGAAGCATTCAACAATCCACCAGTTTCACTATAACGGCCATACACAAATTACTTTATTAGATAAACTATGCCCAATAAAATAATCATTGACTCTGACGCAAGAAACGAGATTGACGACCAGTATGCGATTACTTATGCAGTGCTGAGCAATGCCTTTGATATTCGAGGGTTTACCGCTGCTCATTTTGCAAAAGCAAATAGCATGGAAGAGAGTTATGATGAAATTCTTAATGTATTAAATCTTATAGGCAAAAAAGACGTATATCCTGTTTTAAAGGGAGCCGGGTCCGCTTTAAAGAATAGAGAAACACCTGCTGATTCCCCAGCTGCCAGATTCATAATAAGCGAAGCCCTCAGTAATCCTGAAGAGTATCTTCATGTCATCTGCATAGGAGCCATAACAAACCTTGCATCTGCCATTTTATTAGAGCCGTCAATTAAAAAAAGGATAAAAGTCTTATGGCTTGCAGGCAAGGCATGGCCCGAAGGCGGATTATTTTTTAACAACAGAAATGATATGCTGGCAGCCCAAATTGTCTTTAGCTCCGAACTTAATCTCACCCTTGTACCTGCATGCGGAACAGCGAATAAATTGAAGATAAGTTTGCTGGACAAACGTAATATTAAGGGAAAAGGGGACATTGGGAATTATTTATGGAAAATTTTTATGAGACGGTTTGGAATTCCAAAAGCTCTCTATGATGTAGCAGCAATTGCCGTACTAAAGTCTCCGGACATGTGCAACTGGATAAAATCACCAAGGCCGGCTCTCATGAACAACGGGGAGTACAATCATGCAAGTACTAATGGAACAATGCATGTTGCAGTTGATATAGACAGAGACGCCATGAGAAATGATCTTTTCAGTGTATTAAACAGAGCGAATGAACCAGATGTGTAAATTATCCCTGCAAAACAGTCAACCTCTCAAAACAAAGCTGTATCCTTTGTAAGGGCAGGCCCCCGTGCCTGCCCAGGGCAACCACAGGGGGTTGCCCCTACAGCAAATGAACATCATCGCCATTAGTTTTGAGAGTTTGACTGTTTTGCTGCATCTATTATCAGCCTTAAGAAAGAGATTTAAAAAGTGGCTCAATATATTTTTTATATGCACCCCATGGCCGCTTCACCTGCTCCAGAATTTCATTTAGGTAGTACCGTGCATAAACGTCTGATTCGTGCAGGCAGTGGGTATAACAATTACTGCACTGCTGGGCCTGCCTGTTTTCAAAATGCGATTTTTGTTCACCAACTTTTTCCAGATATTCACTGAATGAATCAACATACTCCGCTCCCTCTTCGTAACAGTAACAGGGGAGTTTCAGCCTACCGCTTGGAGTGATGCTTACCAGGCTATGGAACAAACACTTCAGCTCCCGCTTACCGGTCAGGAACTTTCCATAATTTATGCTGTTACCGATCATAATGTCCTGGTGATCAATAATATACCTGCCTAAAGTCTTCAGCTCTTCTTCATCAAGTCCATTTTCACTACCGAGCATCGGATTCAAATAGATCCGGTTACTGAATCCTGCGATGAACCTTACGATCTCGTCCAGAGAATTAATGTTGCTTTTACTGACTACCGTGTTTGTATAAATCAAATGCCCTGCCTCTTTTGCATACTGAACATTGTCCATAATCAAATCAAAGTGGCCTCTCAAACTATCATGGGCTTCCTTGAGTCCATCAACTGAGATCTGGAAGAAAAATTTGCTACCCCGTTTAAATTCATCATAATCCTGCATAATAATTTTCTTTAATGTAATCCCATTTGTAAGCACACCCGTAATCTTTCCGGATTTCCTGCACATGTCGGCAACTCTTCTAGTAGTCTTCAGGATGTCACCACCCAAAAGGGGCTCTCCTCCGCTAATCAGGATGATCGGGCTATTAATTTCGTTAATCAGACTGCATGCTCTGTCAGCATCAATAACTTTAAAATTTTTATTGTCCTTTTTATAAAGACAGAACTTGCAGGACATATTACATTTATCGGTAATTGCCAGGTGGATAATATTGGGTCGCTTTGGGTCGCCTTTGTACCTTCTCAACATTCTGAGTCGCGAAACCATGGCCCTGTTAGTCCGTGTCAAATGCAACATACCCTTGTATTGATTTCGATCATCATTCTTCATACCATTTGTCCCTTTATTCAATATAATTACATTATAACCTGTTCTTTTTATCGGCATTTCATCATACATCTGTAATCGCATGTATGATAACCAGTTGTAATTAATGAGTGTTTCACCAACATGACGCTTAATTCATCGATAAAAAGACAAATGACAAAAGTCCGCAATAATTTTAATGTTAGAAAAGGGATACATAGCGATTACTGTAGATAAGAAGTGAAAAAACAGAAAAGATTCATCAGGTTGCAGGAAATTACACACACGTAATGTAGGGGCCGGGCACTTCCTTGCCCTTTTCTAACAACATATTACGTATTAAATATCCTTTTTAGGATTTCAATTTCTTTATTCGCTCAATTATTTGAGTAGTAGACATGCCTTCAACAAACTCTATCGTCCGCGTTTCCCCGGCAATATCATTGCCAACAATGTCCTCGGGCTTCCAGTCTGCGCCCTTCACAAGCACATCAGGTTGAACTTCCTT
>PIVU01000340.1 GCA_003354025.1 Nitrospirota bacterium | reverse complement strand
AAACTTACACCCGAATTATACGGACGCGTCGGAGTGGGTTTGCTGGAAGTCCAGTATGCAGGCATTGACGCTGAAATAGCAATGCCAATACTGGAGGGTAAAATTCTCCTGGGGATAGGCGGAAGCGTGGTAAAAAAGAGGCAGCATGATCATCCTTTTAAAATTAAGCGTGATAACGTAAAAGATATATATACTACAGGCTTTTTCAACTCCCGTTATAATATCCCGGAGCAGGAAATTGCTATCGATATAAAAGCAGGAAGGTTTCTGGCGGGTGACAATGGCGTTCGATTTACTGTCTCCAAGCATATTAATGGGGTAACCTTATGGGCCTGGTACAGTTTCACCGATACATCCATGTTTAATGACTCCATTAACAGCGGATATCATGACAAGGGGATAGGGATATCCATTCCTATGAGGTTATTCAAAGGCACTGACTCAAGAACGGCCTATCACTATGCTCTATCACCATGGACCAGAGACACAGGGCAGGATATTGTTCACCACAATACACTTTTTGACTATATAGGAAGGAACATAAAAATATTACTTGACAGGGACTCAAAAATGATGTATTAATCAAAGAGGGTTATATTATCATATCATCAATATATTATTACAAGGAGGAATCATGAAAATCTTTACTGTCACATTAATAGCATGTGCAATTCTTATTTCTGGTATAGGAATATTATCATCTGCAAATGCTCAGACTGAAACAATAGCATCAGAAGCAGTTGCAAAGGAAATAGCTGCTAATGCTGGAGGATCATACGTACAGGGGTCAGCAGCCCCTGCCCTTACAGGTTCCCAGACAGCGCTGCCGATCATAGAGGAAGCAACGGGACAGGTTTTGGGTCACATAGTTGCTGAGCAGGCCAATCTTGTTGCTGCATTGAATGGAGCCGGCTTCACAGAAGTGGCAACAGCAATGGCAGCTGTAGAAGCTGGTACTGTAGCAGGAGCTACCGTAGCAGCAGGAGTCGGCGTTGGAACAACTACAGCATTAGCAGTCGGAGCCGCCGTTGTCGTAGGTGCAGCAGTATCGGGCGGTGGCAGTGATTCCACTACTAGTCATGCAGCCGCTTCACATCACTAGAGTGATCTGATAACTGCTTTCTTTAGGAATGATTCAATATTCTGCGTAATTGAATGCTGGTACCATAAATATAATTTCTATAATATACGTATCAAAGAGAACATCAGGAAACATGGTTTCTTGATGTTCTCTTTGAATCTTAATGTGATTAATCAGTGATAAAAACCACACAATATGCTCATAGCATTAAATCATTCCGTCTTTCAGTATTTTGCTTAGCTTGTTGTTTAATCTTATCTGTCGCATTTATTCAACCAGCAGCATCCACCGAGTATAGCAATGCATCGATAGAACCCATCCTGGACACTGCCGAAACATTTTTTGTGTTGTTAAAAAAAGGCAATTACAGTGCTTCCTGGAACCTTTTGTCTGCAAAAACCCGAAATAGAATAGTAGTGGATGTTCGGAAAGCATACAAAAAAATGGGAGGGCACTTAAATATTGACGAGATACAAAATGATTTTAAGAATGGGGGAAACATATCAAACAATTATTGGCAAGCATTTCTATCTAATTTTAATCCTGACATGATTCTCATTGAAAGCCTGTGGGAAGTCGGCTTAATTAAGGAGACTCATGCGGAAATCATCATAAGATACAAAAAGTCATCAGCTCCCGCCAAACTAAAATTGTTCAAGGAAAATGGCACCTGGAAAGTAGGCCTTACTGAAACGTTCTGGTCCAGGAAATCCTTGCAATAACAATCAAAGCATAAGGAATTTTAATATAATCATTCCTCCTTGACAAAAACCCGGCGTAATATTAGACTTTTAAGGACTTTCGTAACTCCCAAAACATTTCCACTTCAGGAGGTATTATATGAAATTAGTTGCATTTGTGAGTGATTACAAAAATACTGTAGACACTCTTGACCGGTTAAAACCTGAAAAACTCGGCATAATTCTCGTACAGAACGGTGTATATCACGCAACCACAAAGGCTGATGGTAACGCTTCTTCAATGCTTGATTACTCTGCCGAGTACTATGTTCTTCAGGAAGACCTTGAAACAAGAGGTTATAGCAGTGCAGACGTTGTTGATAGTAAGGTGAAAGTCATAACTATCGGTGACGTAGTTGACTTAATTATGAATGATTATGATAAATCAGCTTGGTTATAGGAGGTATTAATTAATGGGTAAACTTACAATTGGTTGCTTTTCTTCACTAGTCGGCTCTATGAGTCTAGATTTTGCAGTAAAGCTCTCAGGCGCGGCACTGGAAAAAGGACATAAAGTTGATCTCTGGGTCTCAGGAAACGGCACTATGCTTTCAATTAAAGGCCAGAGAGCTTTTAAAGACTATTCGTCCCTTGAAAAACCATTACAGGCATTGATGGAAAAGGGCCTGAATGTAACAGCCTGTGAGGCATGTGCAGAATCCAGGGGTTATCATGAGGATAATACACTGGAAGGCGTTAAAAG